>JAGCJE010000114.1 GCA_017648225.1 Kiritimatiellia bacterium
AGCCTGCCGGTCTTGCGTTCATCGCTCCAGACCTCCATGCCTAAAAGCGCCGCCAAAGCAGGAAGAACCGGGGATACCGAAATCGTCCACAGAGACGCGAGAGACGAAAATCCTCCCTCTCCGGCATCCAGGTTAAAGGCGAAAAGCGCCGCCGCCCCGGCGAAAAAAAGTGAAATCGACAACGCCGAGACAAAAGTCTTCGCGACCATGCCGATGGTGCGGTTAAATGTAACGCGCATCGGACTCATCGGACAGCCCCCTTCAATGCGGATTCGACGCGGGCTACGGTCTGGGCGTGATCAAGAGGCGTGGTATCAATCACGGACCCGATCCGACCTTTGGACAGCACAAGAAACTTCTTGACCCATTTCGCCAGATCGGAAATATCATGGCCAGTCACCACAACACTTGAAAATGTCGAAATAGACATGATAATCTCGCCGATAACACCGCGCATGGCATGATCCAGCCCGCCTAGCACATCATCTAAAAGAACGACTCTAGGCCGCAGAAGAATCGCATCGGCAAGCGCAACACGCTTTTTAAAACCGAGCGAAAGCTCCCTGATCGGACGATTCATCACCTCTTTTATCTTGCAGGTTGAAGAGGCCTCGGTTATACGCCTGCGAATACGCTTATCCGGCTCGCCTTTAAGCCGTGCGCGGTATGTAAGATACGATTTAACGGTCATATCTTCATAAAGAGCGGGATTCTCCTGAAGATATCCAAGGTTTCTGCGATATCGTATAGGCTCCTTCGTGGGATTGCGGCCTTCTATCGCCATACTGCCCGAATCAGGCATCATAACCGTAGCTAAAATTCTCAATAGCGTCGTCTTGCCGGCGCCGTTGTCGCCGACAATACATACAGCCTCGCCTGGAACGACTGAAAACGAGACCCCTTTAAGCACCTCTTTAGTGCCGTAGGAAAACACGATATCACGAACTTCAAACATTTAACCAGTATTATACCAAATTATTCGGTTATTTTCCCTAATTTCATGGCATTGGAAGCTTTAAGCAGGACTAAATCGCCCTTCTGAAATTCTTCATTAAAGCATTTCTGCAATTTTTGAAGATTTTCAAACGATTTTGTACACTTACAACGACTTGATTCCTCGCCCACGGCGATAACGGCGTCCAGACCCAAACGCGAGGCGTGTTCGAAGACCTCGGCATGAAGGCGCTGAGAGGCCTCGCCAAGTTCGAACATATCACCTAAAACGGCGATTTTCCGACCGCCGTTCTCCAATTTTGAAAATGTCGAAAGCGCCGCTTTCATCGCGTCGGGATTGGCGTTGTAAGTGTCGTCGATGAAACGTACGCCGTTTTTTTCGACCTTGCGCCAACGCGAGCCGGGCAACGCAAAATTCTCAAGCGACCGGATCGCACCCTCGACGCTCACGCCGTAGCGCGATGCGAGCGCGAACGCGACCGACGCGTTCGTAAGATTGTGCTCACCGGGAAGAACGTCGTTCACCGCATCGGCCAATTTCGCGGGTAGCGGTTCGGCCACGACAAATTCGCCGCGGCATCGAGAGCGCAGCGCATCCTTAAAGTCGCAGTTACCCGGAACGGCACCGAATTCCCGTGCCTTCGCAAGCAGCGTTCCCTTCTCGTCCGCAATACCCTCGCGCGTCTTGAAAAATTCGATATGAGCCGTACCGATATTCGTAACAAGTCCGGAATCGGGCTCGGCTATATCGCAAAGAACCGCAATTTCCCCCGGATGGTTGCTCCCCATTTCAAGAACGAGAAACCTCGCGTCCCGCGGGCAGTTTAGAATCGTTATGGGAAGACCGAGATGATTGTTGTAATTCCCCGCCGTCGCATGAGTTTTTGCCAAAGTCGACAGAAACGATTTCAGAAGCTCCTTCGTCGTCGTCTTGCCGGCCGACCCGGTAAGCGCCACGACCGTCGTATTTTTAAGCGATCGGCGGTATTCGCGGGCGAGCGACTGCAGCTCCGCCAGAGCGTCGTCGCCGCCGATGACCTTCGCCGCGCCCGCTTCGAGCGCCTTGGGTATAAAATCGTTGCCGTCCACATTCCCGCCCTTGAGCGCGACATAAAGCATCCCGGGCTTCACGAGCCGCGAATCGAAGGTCGCGCCTTCAAAACCGAATTCCATTTCATCACATCCCGTCATAATCCGCGTTCCTTCTTGACGGCGCTCCACGCCGCGTTTATTTTCGACATTCTCTCGTTCGCGCGCGCAACCATTTCCTCGGGAAGACCCTGCGCCTTGAGGGTATCGGGGTGATAACGCTTGGCGAGACTACGGTACGCCTTTCTGACCTCGTCGTCGGAAGCCGAGGGGGAAACGCCAAGCTGACTGTAGGCGTCGGCCATGTCGTCCTGGCGATAGGCGGACCGATCATGGGAGCTGGAATAAAACCTTTCGCGATAGAATACGCCGAACCATTCGGAACTTATCTTGAGATACGGAGTTATCCTTTCGAGAATATTCTTCTCGATCACCGATAGATCGCCGTCGGCGCAGGCTATATCCCAGAGCATTTCGTAGAAAATCACTCTCACGTCGCCGTTTCCGACGACCGAAGCGAAATCGCCGGCATATTCGTAAATCGAATGGGAATCATCCTTCGCCTTGCGGAAAACGTCTATGGCGTAACTGCGCGCGGCGCGCGAGAAGCCGAGGCGGGCGAAAGCCGCCTCGACCGCGGAAATCTCAACCTTTGAAATACGCCCGTCGGCCTTCGCCATTTTCGCAAGCATCGCCGCGGCGGACGCGCAGAAGACGACGTCAGGCGACTTCTGCGCCGACTTCCCAGATTTACCGAATTCCTCTATAAAATGACCGAGCAGTCCGCCGATGACAATACCAGGCAGTTTGCCCAGCCAGCTGCCGACGCAGCCTCCGATTATCGCTCCGTTCCACCCCATGGTCAATTTCCTTTTTTTAAATTTTCCTTAATCCAACGGGCTTTGTAGAACTTCGCGCCCTTGAACGGACCTATAATCCTCTCACCGCCGTCGGGAGTAATGACGATCAGCCTGTCGGACCACCATTTTTCCGTCGGTATCTGAAGAAGAATCCCCTTCTCGCCGTCCGGCGAATAACTTTTAACGTGAGCGCGCATCATGACGGGCTTGAACACCCCCTCGTCGGGATTGAAGCCCCATACGCCCGTACGGTTCGTCATATAATATCCGCCCCTGCCGTCGGCGACAAGATCGTGACCGTGGGCATCTACTGCGGCCTGTGAAAAATCCCACCTGCGTTTGACGACCGCCGACATCGAGTCTTTCCTGTACGACATCTCGAAGAGATTCGTGTAACCGAGAACTAAAAGACTGTCGCGCTTCGCGTCCCAGACGACGCCGTGACCGCCGGGAAGATCCATAACCTCCTTCACCGTCTGCTTTGAAGGCTCGAAAGGATTTTTAGCGACATCTACGAAAATAAGTTTATCTATACCGACGGAACAGGCGACGGCGACACGCCCGTCGGGGAGGATCTCGAGCGAATGAGGCCCCGCCGTATCGGGGGCGAGCTTCAGATACCAGCGCGCTCTGCACGACGCTACGTCGATCGCCGCCGCGCCGCCGTTTGAAGCGCACGCAAGAACGGTGCGGCCGCCGTCCACGATCTTGCACTCGTCGATGTTGCCGAAAACCTCCGCGTCCTTCGCGACGTTCGGATCTTCATGCGGATCCCATCTCCACGAAAACTCAAGAGGCGAGCCGGGCGCGGCCGAGGCGATCACGAGATTCGTCGCTCCCTGCTCGGCGGCGACGAAACGCCAATCTTCGGAGCCTGCCGACGCGCCCAGAACAAACAACGCGGAAAACAAAGCGGAGGTGATTTTTTCAACTGTCATGGGATACCTCAATTATAACGCCTTGATCCGGCGCTGTTGCGACGAAAGCTGAACACTGTTCCGATAAGGATAAGAAGCGTGAAAATCTCCAATCTGCCGGCGATCATCACAACACAATACCAGCATTTTAAAAAATCCGGGATATTTCCGTAGTGCGCCGTCGGACCGAGTTCACCGAACGCGGGGCCGACGTTACCCACCATACTGAACGATCCCGTCAGCGCTTCAAAAGGCGCAAGTCCCGCAAGCGCACCGAACAGCATCGTCACCAGGACCAGCAGAAGATATACGAAGATAAAAGAGGCAATGTACGGGACGATCGTCTCACGGCCCGGCTGAGCGTTGAGACGGAGAGTAAAAACACCATGGGGATGGACGAGTCTTCGAAACTCGTTCACGAGCTGCTTGAAAAGAACCGTCCAGCGCACAACCTTGATGCCGCCGGCCGTCGATCCGGAACATCCGCCGATAAGAACGAGGGCAAGAAGTATAATCTGGGCGGCCGGTCTCCACACCGTATAATCGTCGGTCATGAAGCCCGTGGAGGATATTATCGACGCAACGTGAAACGCCGAATCCCTCAGCGTCTCTCCGAAAGCCTTCGCCCCGGGAAGCTGAATAAGCACGACGCAGACTGTCGTAGCAAAAACGATTCCGGCAAAAGCCCTCAATTCGCTGTCGCGCCATATACCGCCGACACGTCCGGTGAAGACCCGGTAGTAGAGGGCGAAGTTCACCGAAGCCAGAAGCATGAACGCGCACGTGATCCACTCCACAGCCGGATTCTCAAAAGCTCCTACCGACAGATTGCGCGTCGAAAATCCGCCTGTCCCAAGCGTTGAAAAAGAAAGGCACAAAGCATCGAAACACCCCATATCGCATACCAGCAGCAATGCGAACTGCGCGGCTGTGAATCCCATGTAGATAAACCAGAGAACCTTGGCCGTATTCGTGATGCGGGCAGTAAGCTTACCCTTCTCAGGTCCGGTCGTTTCGGCCTGAATGAGCTTCATCCCTCCGATTCCCAAAAGCGGCACGAGCGCGACGACGAGCGCGACGACGCCCATGCCGCCGAGCCAATGCATTTCACAGCGCCACAGATTAATGCTCCTCGGCAGAGATTCGACGTCGAATATGACGGTCGCGCCCGTGGTCGTGAAACCGCTTATACTCTCGAAAACGCAGTTTGTAAATCCCTTGATCGCTCCGCTGAACCAGAGAGGCAGCGAACCGAAAAAGCCGAGAAGGATCCAACTCCCGCCGACGGCGACGAAAGCCGCACGAATGCTCAGCGGCGCGGCTTTAATGTGGCGGTAGACAACCGTTATCGCCACGGCGACGGCGATACTCGCCGCCATCGGCACAGCGAACGACCATGCCGCACGCGTCTCGCCGTATCGGACGGCCGCGACAAGCGGCAGCAGAAGGGAGACGCCCGCCAGCGCGAGAACGTATGAAAAGATCCTGAGAAGCGGCAGCACCATCTGTCTCAAGCCTCCCCGGTAAACAGCTGAATCTCATCACCCGCGCCGGCCTTTACGACCAGCACGATGCGTGCGCCCGGAGCGATAACCGTCGAACCGTTGGGCATCGAATACCTGCCGCCCTCCTTCTCCTGGACGAGCAGCGCCAGAAACTCACCGTCGTTCACCAGTTCCGAAAGCGCCTTGCCGGCGGCGCGGCTCGAGGGCGAAACTTCGCATTCGACGATTTCGAAAAATCTGTTGCATACCGCATGGATCGATTTCACGTTGTCGCCCCTCAAATGGCTGACGATGCAATCCACGACGGTGTCGCGCATGGGAACTGCGACATCGACGCCGAGCTTTCGCGCAACATCGTCAAAATCGCTCGACGCGGTAAGAGCAATGGTTTTTTTGACGCCGCGGGACTTCAAATACGCGGCCATGACCAGATTGCTCTCGTAATTGCCGGAGGCCGCGACCATCAGATCGACGGCGTCGAGCGACTCCTCGCGGACGAGATCGGCGTCCGTCATGTCACCGCAGAGAACCCTCACGTTGCTGAAGCGTTCGGCGGCTTCCCGGCACAGATGGGGGTCTCTATCCACAATCGTCATTTCGCGCGTTTTCTCCCGCGGAGAATTTCCGAAAATACGCGAAAATACGGAGGCGCGGCGCGAAGAAACGTGATGATCTACGACGAGAGTGCCGACGCGGTCGGCTCCGAAAACTGTGACGGTTCTCAGTATCTCTTCCGCAGACCTCCCCATAAAAAGCATGAGAGACGGAATATCCTCCAACGAAACTAGCACTCCGACGCGGTCGCCCGCTTCGGGCATCGTGTTGCCGTTGGGAAGAACAGCGGTCTTATCAGACTCTACATAGGCAACAAGATAATGCCACCCCGGCATTTTGGAAAGTCTGCATATCGGCACCCCGTCAAAAGGACCGCCGGCGACGACCGGAAGTGAAACGATGCCGTATCCGCCGCCCAGTTCGATAACGTTGCCGACAGCGCCGAGAGACATGGCGCGAGTGATCGCAGCCGCCGCCTCGACGTCGGGGTTGAGCATGTGATCGACACCGAAAAGAGGCCTGCGTTCACCGCTTGCCGTAGCGTCGGCGTGACGACTGGCCGTGGCCGTCGTCCTTAAGTAATACGCGTAATTTCTCACGCGCGCGATTTTCAGAACATCGGGATAATCGGCGTCGACGAGCGAACAGACGATCATGTTCATCTCGTCATCGTCCGTAAGCGTCACGAGAGCGTCGGCCGTGGCGATACCCGCTTCAGAAAGCGTCTCGGGGCTGTTGCCGTCCGACTCGACCACCGTGCAGTCGAGCGCGTTCCGGGCGTGCTGCACCTTCTCTGGGTCGCGATCCACGAGAACGACATGCACCCCTTCCGCCACCAGTGTGCGCGCAAGCTGCAGACCGGTGAATCCGGCCCCGACAACAATAACTTTTTTACTCATATTTTCCGAATATTATAAAATATTCAGAGCGCCTTTTCAACAATCCACCGCACCTTATCCGTTTTTCTCGCGAGCGCCCCAGGCGCTTCGCATGAACTTAACGGAACGTGAAAAAATCTGATCGACGTTCGCGGACGAGGAAATATCGAGAATATCACGGATTTCGTCGCTTGAAAGATGAAAGCGCGTCTTAAAGAGCATGACGTACGCGCGCTCCGGATCGGCGTTCCACAGATCCTTGAAGCACAGATGCGTCATGTGCCAGACTTCCGAAAGATCGGCTTTTTTATCCTCGCTCGGGATTTCCATCGCGGCGTCGCCGTCTTCGTTGTCCGCGTGGGCGTTTTCAATCGAAATCTCACCGTGTTTGTTCGGATCGGCGTTCTTGATGAAACCGCGCACATAAGTTCTGAGCCATCCTTGAAAACTGCCGCCGTCGTTGCGGTAAAGACCGATCTTCCCGCGCCCGATCATCTCGCTGTAGAGCATTCCCATCAGGTCGCCGTCGGTAAGCGAATAGCGCGTCATCATTTCCTTGTTCTTCGGTGTCTTAGCCTCGACGGAAATGACCTTCTCCCAAACGAGTTTCCAACCCTCGTCAGATCCTGACTTAACTGACTCGTACCATTCACTGTCGGTCATGACAGCTCCCCCTTTCTTATGCGAAAGTCAACAATCCCGGAACCGGCTCCACACCGGGGCGTTTCAGCCATACGCCCTTTTCGTGTTTCCCCTTTATGAAATCGTCATACGAAATACCGCCGATGCCGTCCTTGATGTCGATAAGAGTCCCGGCAAACTCGAATACGGCCTCGGGGATCTTGTTGCCTCCGGCGTCCTCGGCCTTCACCTTGAAGACGTCTCCGGACGATGCGCCGCCCGAAAGAACCACGTTTACCGCCCAACGTTTCTCCTTTTCCTTGCGGTTAGTCGAAAGAAATGTAAGCGTTATCGTTTTACCCTCTGGTATTTTCATTTCGACTGCCTTTCCATTTACCGTTTAAGGCGCACCGTAACCGAAGCCGAGCGGAGAGACTTGATCGCGCCCGCCTTCGTAACCGTAAGTTCAACCGACTTTACGGCGTTATCCTCAAGACATGTTTCCGCCGCGATATACGCCGCACGCTCGATCATCATGCACTTCGCCTCTTTAAGACGCGCTGAAATCTTTTCGGTAAGCACGGCATAATCGGCGGTATCGGACAGATCGTCGCTCTCGGCGGATGCGGACGAAATCTCAAGCTTCGCATCGATCACAAGACGCTGAAGCCTCTCGCGCTCATCAGGACGCTCGCCGATCACACAGTCGACTTCAAGCTGATTGAGCGAAAGAACCATTTTTTCAAGTTCCATTATCAACGCCTCTTCTTTTTGTTTTCCATCAGTTTCTCGCGGGCATAAAGCGAGGCCTTGCGCTTATCGCCCCAGAATTTAAGAAAGTCGGCCGCGACATCGCGGCTTTCGACCGCCGCCCAGGCGCGTTCGGTCGCCTCATCCGCAGAAAGGCCCTCGTCCATCGCCTTCAAATAGGCGGCCGGGATACCGCGATAGTCTTTAAACTCGTCCGACGTGTAGGCGCCCCTTTCAAGAAAATAGATGATAGCCCATGCCGTCACGTAATGATCATTGACTTCGCCGGAATAAAACCGTTCGCGCGGCATTTTAAGAACGGCTTTTATCTGCCGCGCATAACGGGCGGGATCGCGCGCGACCCATTCCGAACGGCTGCCGGTATCGAGAACCGAGACGGAATTCTTTGCGGAATTATAGCGGACGTTTTCAAAGAACGTCGCATGTCCCTCGTTAAACCACATGGCGTGATCGCCGCGGCCCGTAGCATAATGAAGATACTGATGGAACGACTCGTGACGCATCGTAGCCATCGCGCGTTTCTGATCTTCCGCCACGATTAAAAGCTCGTCGCGTGAGGGATCCCAGAGCCCGCACGACCAGCTGTCTTCGGCCCCGGTAGAACTGCGATACTCCCGATATTCGCCTATTTTTGAGAATATGCGGACGGTGCATGTTGAAATATCGCGGCTCGGCGGAATGTAGAATTCAAATCCTTTGCGCAAAGCCCCCATATAGGTTAAGGCGTCTTTGATAAAACGGCTGCCGCGACCGGATGGAAGATCGGTAAGAAACCTGTACTTCCCGTCCTTCATCTCCCACCATTTGGACGTTTTTTTAACTCCGTAGGTGCCGCGCGTATTTGCCGCGAAAGAACGCTCGAACGCGCGAAGCAGCTTCTCGGCGTCGGAGGATTTCACCTGTTCCTTGAAACGGAATTCAATCCAATAGGTAACGCCATCGGTGGTCTTGATGAACTTTCCCGAACCCTTTACGCCCCAAGACGCCTTCCAAGCCGCGAGCTCATCGTCGCTGGCGGTGAACTCGCGCTCCATTTCCGCGAGCTTTTTCTCGAGAGCCTCCCGCGTACATTCGAAACGATCCATCTCGGGAACGAGCGAAACGGCGCGCGCGAGTTTCATCACGTTGCCTTCGCGATCCTCCCATGTTCCGATTTCGGCGCGTTGTCTCCAAATGTCGACCGGCTCGAAAATCTTGATTTCTTTCGATTCGGTGCCGCGCGTCACCCGGTATGTCGCTCCCTGAGGCGTCGCGGAGGGGATCCCCCGCGAGTTGTCGAGCACCTTGCCTTTAAGCGCTCCGTCCACGATGACCTCGGGGCTCATTTTAAGGCGAGGTAGAGCCGTCACCGAAAAGGCCGCGAATAATGCAATCGGCAGAAGAAGCGCTTTAATCATCGGTCAGATCCTTCGAGGTGTCGCGATGCCGAGAAGATCGAGGCCGGTCGAAAGAACCTTTCCGAAAAGATCGCAAAGTTTCAATCTCGCACACTTAACGGAGTCGTCGCTCTTGAGAATGGGCGAATTCTGATAGAAGCTCGAATAAAGCTGCGAAGTCTGGAAAAGATAATCGGCGAGAACGCTCGGCTTATACGCCTCGGCCGCTCGGACGACGGCGCCTGGGAACTCGAGAAGCTGGAGCGCGAGACGCTTTTCGCTCGGAGTTGAAATATTGAACTCGCCGGAATCGAGATCAGTTTCGCCAGCCTTATCCATAAGCGAGCAGACGCGTGCGTATGCGTACTGGAGATAGGGCCCGGAATTGCCCTCGAGCGCGAGCGCCTTATCCCAATTGAAGTCGATCGCCGTGCCGGGATCGTGCGAAAGATCGGCGTACTTCACGGCACCGTAGCCGATCGCCTCGGCGAGAGCCTCGTCGCCGCCGCGCTCCTTGACGATATCGAACGCCCTGCGCTTCGCCTCGGCGAGAAGTTCCTCGAGACGGATGAGATTGCCTTCGCGGGTCGAAATCGCCTTACCCTGGAAACTCATGAGACCGAACGGAACGTGGACGAGCTTAACGGTATAGCCCATCTTCGCGGAAATCGAGAAGAACTGCCTGAAGTGAAGCTGCTGACGGTCGTCGGTAACGTAAATGATGCGCTCGGGATCGTAATCCGCAACGCGGCTGCCGACGCATGCGAGATCGCTCGTCGTATAATTGTAGCCGCCGTCAGACTTGCGGACGATCGCGACGCCAAGCTTCTCGGCTTCAAGATTGACGATGAGAGCGCCCTCGGATTCCTCGGCAAGCTTCATGTTGAGCAGTCTGTCGACGACGCCCGGCATCATCGGGTTATAGAACGATTCACCGCGATAGGTGTCGAACTTGACGCCGAGCTTGGAGTACATTCGCTCGAACTCGCCGATGGAGATTTCAATGAACTTCTTCCAGAGCTCGAGATTTTCGGCGTCGCCCTGCTGGAGTTTAACGAGCTCTGCGCGGCATGCATCCTTCCAGACTCCATCCTCCTCCTTCGCCTTCGCGGCGGAAAGGACGTAACACTTCTCGAGATTCGCGACGGTGAGATTGTCGCGCTCCTCCTGCGTAAGGCACTCGCGGTAGCCCTTGATGAGAATACCGAACTGGGTGCCCCAGTCGCCGAGATGGTTGTCGGCGATAACGTCGTAGCCGAGAGCGCGGAAGATGCGGTCGATGGCGTTGCCGATCACGGTCGAGCGGATATGGCCGATATGCATCTGCTTGGCGGCGTTGGGCGAGGAATAGTCGATTACGATTTTCTTACCCGCGCCGGACTGGGGAATTCCCGTCCTGTCGGCGGCGGCCAATTCGGCAAGGCGCTTAGCAAGCCACTCGCCGCTTACGGTAAGATTAAGAAATCCGGGGCCCGCGACTTCCACCTTTTCAAAGCACGACTTGTCAAGCGCGTCTACGACTTTCGCTGCCGCCTCGCGCGGATTAAGGCCGACTTTTTTCGCGATTTTGAGCGCATCGTTGCATTGGTAGTCGCCGAACTTGGGGTCGGTCGCGGGAACAACTCTCAACGCGGCGAAGTTCTCGCCGGGGAACGCGGCCTCAAACGCCGCCTTTACGGTATCTGTCAGTGTCATTTTATTAGTTTCCAATAACTGTTATATCACGCACATTATACCAAATTTCAGGCGCATTCCATAAGACTAAATTAATCTGGCAGTCACAATAAAACTTGTCTCTCCTTCACCACATGGCAAAAGTTTTTTTACCCCGTACGATTTTCGCCGCAAATTTGATATAATATGGGACTATATTTTCAGGAGAAACAAATATGCATCCTTATCGTACTAACACTTGTAATGAACTTCGCGCCGCTGACGCGGGCAAAACCGTTAAACTTTCAGGTTGGATTTTCCGCCTTCGCGATCATGGCGGAATTCTCTTCGTCGACCTTCGCGACCATTATGGTCTTACTCAGGTCGTTATCCATCCTTCGCGTCCTTTCTTCGGTCTCGTCGAAAAGGCTCACCTCGAGTCCGTCATTACAGTGACTGGCGAGGTTAAGCTCCGCACTCCCGAGACGATCAACTCTGATCTTCCTACCGGCGAGATTGAAATCGAAGCTAACGAGCTTATTATGGAGTCTCCCTCTCAGGTAACTCCTTTATATATACCTGACGAAAAGGCCGACGAATCCGAGGAAATGCGTCTTCAGTACCGTTTTCTCGACCTCCGTCGCGAAAAACTTCACAAAAACATCATTCTCCGCTCCGAAATCATAAAGTACCTCCGCGAGCAGATGTGGACGAAGGGCTTCAACGAGTTCCAGACGCCTATTCTTACGGCTTCTTCGCCCGAAGGCGCGCGCGACTACCTCGTACCTAGCCGCATTCACCGCGGTATGTTCTACGCCCTTCCTCAGGCGCCTCAGATGTTCAAGCAGCTTCTTATGGTATCTG
Source organism: Kiritimatiellia bacterium (assembly GCA_017648225.1). Classification (GTDB taxonomy): domain Bacteria; phylum Verrucomicrobiota; class Kiritimatiellia; order RFP12; family UBA1067; genus UBA1067. The sequence continues at coordinate 12,044 of JAGCJE010000114.1, forward strand.
GGTTCGATAAGTACTTCCAGATCGCGCCCTGCTTCCGCGACGAGGCTGCCCGCGCTGACCGCAGCCCTGGCGAGTTCTATCAGATGGATATTGAAATGTCCTACGCGACCCAGGATGAGATTTTCGCGGTCGTTGAGGATGTCGTAGGTAAGACCTTTAAGAAGTTCTCAACTTGGGATTGCGGCGAGGCTCCTTGGCCGCGCATCAAGTATCGCGATGCGATGATGACTTACGGCTCCGATAAGCCCGACCTTCGTAACCCGCTCAAGTGGATCAATATGAGCGACTTCTTCGCGAAGGCTGACTTTAAGGCGTTCGCCGCGTGCGTACAGAACGGCGGTCTCGTTAAGGGTCTTCTCGTTAAGGGCATTGTCGGCGTTGAGACGCGCACTTGGTTCGATAAGCGAGAAGCGTTCGTTAAGGATAACGGCGGTAAGGGTCTTGGCTACATCTCCTGGACTAAGGAGGGCGAGCTTAAGGGCCCGATCGCCAAGTTCCTCTCTGCTGAACAGCTTGAAGAGATGAAAGCGCTCGTTAAGATGGAGCCGGGCGACGCGCTCTTCTTTATGGCGGCCGACGTTGACGAGTGTAACCGTCTTTCTGGTCTCGTACGTACTGATATCGCCGATCACATGACGAACGATATCCGCGAGAAGAACTGCTACCGCTTCTGCTGGATCGTCGACTTCCCGTTCTTCGAGAAGGATCCTGAGACTGGTAAGATTATCTTCTCTCATAACCCCTTCTCTATGCCTCAGGGTGGTCTCGAAGCGCTTGAGACTAAGAATCCGCTCGAGATTGAAGCTTACCAGTACGACGTCGTATGTAACGGTATTGAGCTTTCTTCGGGCGCGATCCGCAACCACCGCATCGACATCATGTACAAGGCGTTCGAGATGGCCGGTTACACGAAGGACGACGTCGTTAAGAAGTTCGGCGCGCTCCACCGCGCGTTCCAGTTCGGCGCTCCGCCCCACGGTGGCATCGCCCCCGGCGTCGACCGCATGGTAATGCTTCTTACCGATACGCCCAACATCCGCGAAGTCATCGCCTTCCCGATGAACCAGAAGGCTCAGGACCTTCTCATGGGTGCGCCCAACTACGTTACCGAGCAGCAGCTCCGCGAGCTTCACATCAAGATCCGCGGCACCGGCAGCGAAGTTCAGGAAAAACCTGAAGCCTGATAAAAATGCAGAGGCTTAAGACTGTACTTAAGGCTTGGCCTGTTATCACGATCGTGGCGATGTTTCTTTCGTTTGCGACGAAAGAACTCGCCTACGATATATTCGGCGTAACTCTTCAAAGCCAGTCGTCCGTAAAATTAGTGAAAATGATAGCGGGATTCAATATGCAATTCCTGCTGTTCGCGGCGTCGGTTCTTGTTTTTGCGCCCGTACTCGAGGAGTTCATTTTCAGATACCTATTCTGGAAGCTTCCGGATCCAAGGCGAATCTGGATTGCGGCTATTCCTTCTGGAATTCTCTTTGTTGCAGCCCACTACCTGCAGATGCCGTGGCCCGACAATGCTTTTCTCGCGTTGTTCTTCTTCGCCATCGCGCAATGCTGGGTCTATAAGACGACCGGCAGATTATGGTGCGCCATCCTCACTCACGCCCTTTTCAATGCCACGAATCTGATTTTGGTATTGGCCCTTCCTGAAAACTATCTTGTATCATGAAAGTCTGCTTTGAGACTTTCGGCTGTCGCCTCAACAAGGCGGAAGCCTTGAATATGGAGGCTCTGTTTCTCGCGAACGGATGGACCAAAACGACAGGCCATTTCGACGCGGATCTGATCATCGTACGCGGCTGCAGCGTGACAGCACGCGCCCAGCACGACACCGAAAAATACATCGCCCGACTTCGTGCGAAATATCCCGCAAAGCGGATTTTCACCGCCGGCTGCATACCCGACAGGTCGCCGGAGTCGATGATCGAAAACGCGATGCGCTCTGCACGTCATGACGGAATATTCATTAGCGACGCGGTTCCGACGTCAACCGCAAGAGCGTTCCTGAAAGTCCAGGACGGATGCAACGGGAAATGCTCCTTCTGCATCGTGCCCAAATTCCGCGGCACTTCAATTTCAGAAGATTTCGATTCCGTCATTTCCAGGGCGAAAAAATTTCTCGACTGCGGCTATACGGAGATCGTCGTTACGGGATGCAACCTTTCTATGTATCTTTCCGGAGGCAAACGTCTTTCCGACCTCCTGTCGGCGCTGGCGGACATTCAGAGCAGCGGACACAGAATCCGCCTCGGATCGCTCGAGCCAGGTTCCGCGGCGTCCGACGTGATCGACGTGATTGCCGACCATGAAAACATCTGCCGATTCCTGCATGTGCCGATCCAGTCGGCGTCGGCGAAAATCCTCGCGGAAATGAGAAGGCCATACAAGCTCTCCGATCTGCATGCGCTGATCGGCCGGGCCGCCGATAAAATCCCCGACATTTCAATCGGATGCGACGTGATTACCGGCTTCCCGTCGGAAAGCGACCTCGATTTCGCGGCGACCTGCGAATTTATAAAAAACAATCCTTTTTCGAACATTCACGCATTCCCCTATTCGGAGCGCCCCGGCACATTGGCAGAAAAAATCACACCCGTCATCCCAAAATCCGTAAGATCCGAACGCGCGCGAATATTAACGTCGATCGTAAAGGATAAGCGCCGGAGTTTTGCCCGCAAATTCAAAAACCGAAAAGTCGGCGTGGTGATCGAGAATGCCTCGACGCTCTCCGGGTGGACCTCTGAAAACCTATGGTGCTCCGTTCGATCGCCGAATCTACCCTCCGCCGCAACGAAGAAAATAAACTCGACTCTCGCCAGACGATCGCTGGTTGAAATGATTGTCAGAGACGTCGAGTACGACCTCTTGAGTGCAGACCTCGCGTAATGGCCGGAGAGACGACAAAAACCAAGGGCGTCTGCCTCAACATCTACCCGTGGTCCAAAACGAGCCACATCGTCTCATGGTTAACCCCCAAAGGAAAAATCACAACCTCGGTCAAGGGCGCGGCGAGACCGAAAAGCGCATTCTTAGGGCAATACGATCTCAACTACGAATGCGAAATCGTCTACTATCTCGGCGCCAAAGGCGACGTTCACGCGTTGAGGGAATGCGCTCCGACGGTCCTACGCGAAGAACTCCGGCTCGACTACAAAAAACTTCTTCTCGCGGAACATTTCCGCGCCGTGGCCGAGTCGCTTGTGCCGTCGGGTCCCGACGCGAAGAACTGGTTCGATCTGTTGACAGACTCTCTCGACCGTCTTAGAGTAGACTGCAACCTCATCGCTGAAATGCTTTCATTCGAGATAAAAGCGCTCGAACTTACCGGCCTTTCGCCCAAAATCGAGGCCTATTCCGGATCGTTTGCCTTGCGCGGAGAGCGCAGACTGCCGGTTTCCCGAGAGGTGGCGCAATGCATTTCAGACCCGCGAAGCGAAAAAAAGTTTGAAATTCTACTAGACGCGAGCAGGGTAATTGGTGTATTCTATATATTCCACCTGGATGAGGTTCCGCGCACAAGGCGGTTCGTGCTCCAGGCGATTCAACAATAAAAGGAAAACAGGTGACACATGGCTAAGATTAACATCGCTTGCGCGGCTATTGCGGCCGCAACATTAATGACGGCTTGCTGCGACAGCAAGAAATGCAACAATAAAGACTGCGCCGAGCATAGGAACGAAGCGTGCAAAGAAGAAGTCTGCAAAGATAAATGCTGCAATGAATCAGCCGAGAAGGATTGCTCTGTCAAGACAGAAACTTCGAAATCCGCCACCCCTACCCAGGAGGTTAAGCCCGCAGTAGAGGCCCCGAAAGATCCTGCCGAAGTCCTTATTTCCGTCAACGGCGAGAAACTCACGCGCGGCGAAGCCGAAGCAGAAGCCGAAAAGATGATCGAGGCTCAACTCGCCCAGGCTCCTGCCGAACAAAAGGCGCAGATGGAACAGATGAAGCCTATGATGAAAGGCTATATCCTTAGGCAGATTGTTCAGAAGTTCATGTCAACAAAGATTGCCGTCTCGGCCGCCAAGGATTTCGGATACAGCATCAGTGATGCGGAGCTTGAAGCGCGTAAGGCAGAGATTCTCAAGCAGTTTGCCGGAGAGGAGAACGCCCCTAAGACGTTCGACGAGCTCATCGCCAACTCCCCTATGGGTAAGGAAGCCGTGATTGAAGAGCTTAAAATGGGAATGCTCGTCGAAAAAATGATCAAGGGCGAAATTCTCGACAAGGACGCGACTGACTACACAAAGGATGTCGAATCCATGCTTCAGAGCATCAAGAAGCAATACGAGATGAAGTCCGGGCCCAAGGTCCAGGCCAGCCACATTCTTATCAAAATCGACGAAACGATGACTGACGAGAAGGCGAAAGCCAAGATCAAGGAGCTTAAGAAGGAGCTCGACGCAACTCCTGCTGAGAAGAAGAACGAAAAATTCGCAGAACTCGCAAAGAACAATTCAGCATGCCCCTCCAAAGAGGAAGGCGGTGATCTCGGCACGTTTGGACGCGGACAGATGGTTCCTGAGTTCGATAAGGCTGCTTTCGAAATGAAGGTCGGAGAAATCTCTGCGCCCGTAAAAACGCAGTTCGGCTATCATCTCATCTTGAAAACAAAGGATGTCGCCGCAACTACTCCTCCGCCCTTGCCCTCGAAGGAAGAGGTTCTCACCTATGTAAAGCAGAACAGAAACCGTGAGGCCATCGCGAAATTTATGAAAAACATCCTCACGAAGTCAAAAATCGAAGTGATTGACGAATTTAAGGATATCCTTCCCAAGGAGGATGCGGCCCCTGAAAAGGCCGAACCAGCGGACGCTAAAAAGTAAGCTTTAGGCGGTTGATTTCGCCGACTAAAAATGATATACTATTTCTTCGTTGAAAGGAATTTAGAAAAATGAGCCAGCACGCATCTCTTAAAGGGTCCGGTAAAATCACCTCCAGGCGCAACGTCTTGAAGCGCTTTGAGCGCGTCAACCTTCTCCTGAAGCGCGGAGAGTGGAAGGAAGGCGACCGCGGCCTCGGTCTCAAGAAGACCAAGCCTGAGTTCTGATAACCAATCGGTTTTAGAGCTAAAAAAGAAAGCGTCCTTTTTCAAGGACGTTTTCTTTTTTGTTATAAACATCCCCAATCCACCGTGCTCGCCTGCCACTCGCGTAAAACCCGCGCATCCCCGCGAAAAACACGCGCACTTGCGCGCAAATCATCCTCTTTGTCCCCTTAGCTATTTAAAAGATTCACCCCTCCGTTCTTTGAACTTCATATACGACTCCAACTTTTTCTTCGCCAGAATTATACCTTCATGAGTAGCGGCGAATATATGAATACGGTATGGAGATAGATAGTTGCGATGTTCTTCACTTTCATCAGGCACGGAACGACTCAATATCACAGTCCATGCGGCTGTAGATGATGCCGGGGGATCGAATCCAAGCATTTCACCAGAGAGAAATACGGCCAAAGAATGACTGTCAATCTCCACTCCGTCGCCTGCGGTCGTGTATCTGTGTCGCGGAATTGGTCTATCCAGTTCCAGTTTCATATAATACGCCATTCTTGCATCCCAATTACCGTTCTGCACCGCCATTACGACATCCATCAATGTATCATCCGACGGATTTTTTAAAAATCGTCCGTAAAGCTTTGCCGCGCCGCACAAAGCAATGTCGATTTCGCGGCATAAATCGGGGTACCACTTAAGCGGCGAGCGCTCCAGTTCCGGATTGCGGCCTTTACGCATATCGTATGGTGCAATAATAACCGAAACGTTCCGTATACCTACCGCATGAGCGAGATAAAATATATCCTCGATCGCATCATCACCGACCGGCACACAACCTATCGTCACCGCCTTTCCGTGAAGCATTATATCGCCACCGAGATTTACGCGTTTATCCGCCTTCGCCCGCGCCCTGTCAGATGCATTCGGATACGAAACCTTAAGAGACAGATAAAATCTCGAATTGGGATTTAGGTACGCAATTCCATATACGCCCTCCGGTATTTGCAAGTCGCCTTCACGCAATTTAGGCCCCAATGTTCCGCTGAAAGCCGTCATCGGATATTCACGAGGAGTCTTCCATCCAGGAGCATGAACCTCCACGCGGCGCTCATTTTTGAAAACCAGTATTCTCAGTTTTCCGCCGGAGTTTTTCGCATCCTCTTTTAGATGAGGCTTCTTCTTGAGAATTGCAGTAATACGACTTTCGACAGTGTGCCGCGATACTTTAGCGATCGCTTTACCGCCTGCTAATAACGCCGCCGCCGCGACAAACAGGCCGATTGCAATCGTTATCGCCAATGGGGACAGTCCCCCTCTACCTATTCCGCTACTGTGGTAATTTACTGTAGTAACCATGTCTGACCCTGTAGCCTCCATGTGGGCGGCAAACCATTCTGTCAGCGCCAAAGCCAATGCCAGTATTCAATCGAGAACACTTTGTCCTCACCAGGTGCCAGGACAAACTCCCATGTCATATCGTGCTCAAGATTTGGGTTCTCTGGCTGCGCGGGCCTGTCGTGAACCTTCGCGTCCGTCGCGTCCACCAATTCGCCGGAAACAGTCTTCTTCACACGCACTGTCGCCGGTTCGCCGCGGTGGTTCCTTATGCTGAACGAGCCCTTGACGCCCTCCTTGCGCCAATCGCGTCCGCCCCAGCGCTTCACACCGTCCATCCCTGACAGGCTTTCGGTATACTTGACCGACACCGTGAGCGCTTTGGTGATCTTGACGGACGCCTCGTCGCCGGGATTCGTCCAGCCGATCTTCGACTGGCCCAGGACGCGTCCGCCCTCGGCTATCTCGATCGGCGCGGTGGTCATCGGGAATCCGAACGGATTGGCGAACACGACGGCGTCCCACGCCGTCCGGCGCTCCTCTTCGGTGCCGTCGCGCAGATTCCCGCGCTCGTCGCGGTCGTCCGACAGGTTCCACTCCACGATGCGCCGGAGCGCCACTTCCTTGCGTCCCAGCTGGAGCATGCGCCGGTCGCCCCTGGCCAGCGTCATCCGGCCGACGCCGCGGTAGTGGATGTCCGTGCCGGCGCCCGCAGACTCCGCCGCGCCTGCCGAGAAGGAGTCCGCCCCGCCGGAAGGCGTGAAGCTGTTGAGCATGACGCTCTGCGACATCACCCCGCCGCGATTGCGCCCGCCCCTGCGGAACCACCCCCAGTACGTATCGTCCTCCGCCGCGCGTATGGCGGAGCTGTACGCGCCGAAGTCCACGCCGCCGCCAAGGAGGGACGGCACGTCTGCGTAGAGAAGATTCGGGAATCCCGATATGAGGGAGACCTCCGCATCCTTCCAGTCAGCAATGTCGTTGTACACCTCTGCCGTCATCGACACCGTGCCCTTGCCGTCGGCGAGATCGACCCGATACGACGGCGTCCAGCAGGCGCCGGTCGCGATGTACTGGACGTCGAAGGGCGCCTTCGCGCCGTCGAAGCGCCAAACGGGCATCGCGCGCGCAATGCCGCGCGGATCGCCGTCGTCAGACCGGACGCTCACAACGGCTGACTCAGGCACCGAGACTATGGATCCGCTCTCCAGCCTGACGTTGAGCGACTTCGCGGGCTTGGGCTTGGGCGGCTCGTAGTAGTACGATGCATAGCCATAGTACATGTTCCGGCGTCCAATCGGCTCGGCTGCGCGCTCAGACTCGTCCTTCACGGCCGTCCCGCGCACGGTGCAGATGCGGCTGGACTCGCCCGCCGTTCCGGTCAGGACCTTCATAGACCCGGTCTTGGCGGCGGCGTCGAGTATCTGGTCCATGCCGACGCCGCATCGGAACGCGACTTCGATCTTCCGGCCGTCATATGCGCCGGTCCATCCTTCCGCAAAGCCGGCGTCGACGTTTTCGCGGAGCACGTCGGCCTTCGTGGACGACACCGACACGCCACCGCCGGACACGAGCCAGAACGAACCGTACGCCGGGCGCGCATTCGCGTCGACAAACGACACGCCGTCCTCGCCTGGCGTGATGCGCCGCGTCACGACGGCCATCCCGTTCTTGTACAGCCCGACCGATACGATCGGAGCAGGGTCAAGCGACACGGCAGCGGCCGACACCTCGGCTGCCGCAACCGCAACTGCGGCCAACGCGGCCAACGCATCATTCATTCTCATTATCCGCTCTCCTTTAATTCGCGATTTGACTGATTCATACAAACCACTCATACAGACATTATAGCATTTCCGCTTTTCAAGGCGCAACGGCACTTCCTCTTTGGAGGTTCCCCAATTTTGTCGTATCGGCTTCACGCGCCTCTTTGTCCATTCGACATTTCAAATCGCCGATTCGATCGTTCCAGTCAAGATAGAACCGCTCGACAAGATTTGAAGTGTTTGGAGCAGTCTTACAGTCCAGCCCCCATTGGTCAATCAGCTGCGTCCTGCTTTGCCGGCTCCATGACGGCATCCTTGAGTTTCAACGAGCTGTCGAAGTCTGATTTTCGTATTGTACCAGACAGGCGCAGGTTCTTCTCAACATCCACTTTAAACGAAAGGTCCTCTTTCCTCATTAACTGTTTTGTTTTCGATATTATACCAAATCCGCGGCGGATGCGCCGCGCTGACGGACAAACAAGTCGATGACGCGATTGATCAGCCCGTGCATCCTACCGAGGCTGAGTATTACGATGGCGAAGATCAGCAGTCCCGTCCAGAGAATTAGAATCCGAGGGTCCCATTGGTGGGGTGAGAGTGGGTGGGGTGAAAATCATTTACGGATAGAAGTCGAATTTATGTAAAAGAAACACCCTCATTCAAGGGTGTTTCTTTTATTTAACATATCTTTAACCTTAAGATCAAGCGAGCGACTTGTAAAGTTTCTCGATATCCTTAACCGAGCAGTCGCGCGGGTTGCCAGGACGGCACGCGTCGGCATACGCGGACTCGGCGAGGAACTTTACGTCCTCCTTCTTGAGAACGCCCTTCAGATCGGCGGGAATTCCGACATCCTTGGCGAGCTTCTCAACGGCCTCAATGGCAGCCTTGCGGTACTGGGGCATCGTCATCTTATCAACGTTCTTAACCCCCATCGCTCTAGCGATTTCACGATACTTGGTACCCGTCTTCGCCGCGTTGAACTTCATCGCGGTGGGAAGAAGAATCGCGCACGCCTTTCCGTGAGGCATATCGTAGAGAGCCGAAAGTCCGTGAGCCATCGCATGATCGACGCCGAGTCCGACGTTCGAAAAGCCCATGCCGGCGATATACTGACCGAGAGCCATTCCCGCGCGGCCCGAAGGCTTATTGGCGACGGCATCGCGCAACGACGACGAAATAAGGCGGATCGCCTCAAGATGGAGCATATCAGTGATAGCGCAGGCGCCCTTAGTGATATAACCCTCAATCGCGTGAGTGAGAGCGTCCATGCCCGTGAATGCCGTAAGGCCCTTGGGCATTGAAGACATCATCTCGGGGTCGACGAACGCGACAACGGGAATATCGTGGGGATCGACGCAGACGAACTTGCGCTTCTTCTCAACGTCAGTGATTACGTAGTTAATCGTAACCTCAGCCGCAGTGCCAGCCGTTGTAGGAACCGCGAGAATCGGCTTCGAAGGATTCTTCGTGGGTGCAACACCCTCCAAGGAGCGAACATCGGCGAACTTCGGATTGGCGATGATAATGCCAACAGCCTTGGCGGTATCCATCGCGGATCCTCCGCCGATGGCGATGATCGAGTCGGCCTTTGCCGCCTTGAAAGCCTTCACGCCGTCCTTGACGTTCTTGATTGTGGGATTGGCCTTGATGTCCGAATAAACGGCGTACTTAACCTTAGCCTTATCAAGAATATCGGTTACCTTCTTGGACACGCCGAACTTGATGAGATCGGGATCGGTAAACACGATAGGCTTTTTAAGGCCGCGCTGCGCGAGTTCAGCCGTAATTGACGCGATCGCGCCGGCACCATGATACGAGGTTTCGTTGAGTATGATTCTGTTGACCATAACATTTTCCTTTATTTAATTAAAAAAATTATATCATAACAACCGCAAATTTTCCAGCGAAGTAATCAATCTGGAATATCCCCACCTTTCCCCATTTGCCTTTATTCATTCTGTACAACAGTAATTATTGTTTAGCCGTCAATGGCTTCGCGCTCTGTTGTTGCTTGCTTGTTGCTATGCTATGTATAAATGCGGCCACGGATTTTGGCAACAGGGAGTTTTGTAGCGGAAGGTTTAGTTTTGCGCTACGCTTAGTTGCGCTTGACGCGCGACCACGAAAACTGAGGCGGTGACGAATCGCGCTCAAGGCGCGATTGAATCGTCG
>JAGCJE010000115.1 GCA_017648225.1 Kiritimatiellia bacterium
CCCGAGAAATCCGCTTCCGAAACTCCTGTGTATATTACCGCCGCGCCGAGGCTCTTCGCCCAGACCGCAGCGGCGAGAAGAAAGAACGCGTTTCGTCCTTCAACCACGGTAGTCGGGCATTTCGCATTCTTTTCGCGCTTTATTTCAACCCCGGGAGTCATGAGAGCGTTCGTCGTGAGTTCGCGGTAGAAGTCGAGCGAGACGATTTTATGCTCCGCTATATCGAAGCGCTTTGCAAGATTTGCGGCGTACTTCGTCTCGATCGCGTGACGCTGGGAATATTCGAACGTAATCGCGGCGACTTTTTCGGCGCCGTATTTTTTCACGGCAAGCGCCAAACAGATGGCGGAGTCCTGGCCTCCGCTCAGCACGACAACCGCTTTTATGCCGTTTTTATCCATTGCTCGACGCTCCGGCGCTTAACCTTTGATTGTGATCGAATGGGACAATACCGCCAGCGATTGGGCGAGATCGACGTTCTGGACGGTTATTCCTTTCGGGACGGAAAGCTGGATGGGGGCGAAATTCCAGATGGCTTTAATTCCCGCGGCGATAAGCTGATCGGCGCAGGTCTGGGCGGCCGACGAGGGTACGGTTATAATCCCGATTGCGAGTTTAAGCTTGCTTATCAGACGGGGAAGATCCTCCATCGGGCGGACTTTCACGCCGTGAACGCGCTGACCCACAATCGCGGGATCGGCATCGAACGCCGCTGAGATTGAAAGATTCTGCTCTTCAAATCCGCTATACCCGAGAAGTGCGCATCCGAGCGAACCTACACCGATAAGGGCGGCCTCAATAGGGTTGTCCCACCCGAGCGCTCTGTTGATCGCTTCGCTGAGTTCCTTCGCGGGATAACCGCAGCGCGGCTTCCCGGGTACGCCCGCCATCGCGAGGTCCTTGCGCGAAAGAACGGGGTCGAAACCGAGTTCTTCGGCGAGTACGGCGCTGGAGACGTGGAGTTCGCCGCCGGCGATTTTGGCCTTTATCGCTCTGAGGTAGATCGGATAGCGGCGGATTGTCGGCAGAGGAATCGCGTTCTGTTTGGCAATATCTTTCATGTTGGACATTATATCAAAACTTTTATTCGAAGTGTATCATTTACGCGAAGATAATGGTATAATGTATGTATATTATGAAGAGTCGGTCTTACATTTTACGTATGTTTGTCCTCGCCTTGCCGGCGATGATGTCGGTTTGCTCGTATGCAAATGACGCGAATCTGCCTGATGAGTATCAGCAGATTGTCGATAAAAATCTCTTTGGTCCGCCTCCTGCGGATCCCTCGGTGATGCCCGATAAGGGCTCTTCGTCGTCAAGGGATGAAGAGAAAAGCGAGCGAGAAATCGCCAAGGAGCAGGAGAAGCTCGAGAAGACGGTTTATGTTTCTGCTCTTACCGTATCTCCCGACGGCGCAGTTAAGGTCGGGTTTACGGATACCAGCAACGGTAAAAAGCCTTCTAATCATTATCTAGCCGTCGGCGCGTCTGAAGACGGCTGGCTGGTTGTAAGCGCCGATATAGCGACGAAGAAGGTTGTGCTTTCCAAGGACGGTATTGAAATAGAACGCGTCTACGGCGACAAGAACGCATCGTCTGCGCCGCAGGACGGAAAGTCCGGCCCGAACACTATGGCGGCGAATCCCGCCCAGCAGCCGCTCGACGGCCGCAGTTCGCTGCTTTCAAGACGTCCGGGCGCGCCTGCCGACGGTCGGTTCTTTGGCGGACGCGGCAATATGAGCCGTCGTGCCATGAGACGTCAGGTTGATGAAAACGAGCGTTTGGCGGCGCAGCAGCGCGAGGAAAGCCGCACCAAGGCCGCAGAGGCCGAGCGCCAGCGCGAACGCGAGGAGACGGCGAAGCGCTTCCAGATGCTTCAGGATGAGGTGAGAAGTCTTCGTGAAAGCAATGCCGCCGGACAAGGCGAGAACAACGGGGAGATGCAGGTTCGTGAGTAAGGTTACGACATTAGAAGAGTTAAGAGCGTCTCTGCTCGCTACGGGCGGATATGAGACCGCGGATGACCATCGTCCTGCGAAGAGAGCCAAGCCGGGCGCGCTCGTAACTCTCGGTTTTACGATGCGGATGTGCAAAGTGTTTCCGCTTTGTGCGCTTTATGAGCCGTTCGGAAAATTGACGACCGACAAGTGGGCTCACTTCTGTTTTTCCGTCGTGACGGGCGCCGAGCGCCTCGGCATGAAAGTTAAGCTTGAAGGCTGGAAGCAGCGAGAAGCGTATGACGGCCCGGTAGTCTATCTCTGCAATCACATGTCTACGGTCGAGACGATTCTGATGCCTCCTCTTCTGTTGACCTACGGACCGTTCAATATCGTTGCCAAGGCGTCGCTCTCGAAGCTGCCGTTTTTGACCAAGGCCGCCGCTCACATGGGCATGGTTCCCATCGGGCGCAAATCCCCCCGCGAAGATCTCGTCAATATGCTTCGCGTCGGCGTTGAGCGCATTAAGGCGGGCAACAGTTTCCTTATTTTCCCTCAGGGTACGCGGCAGAACGTTTTCAGCAAGAAAAAGTTTTCGTCGATCGGAGCTAAACTGGCCGAGAAGGCGGGTTGTCCGATCGTGCCGATCGTCGTCGATACGCGTTGCCAGCTTACGCGCGAGAAGGGGATTTTCAAGAAGATTTTCAAGGATTTCGGGCCTGTCGACACGTCGTACGATCTTCGCTGCGCATGCGGCCCCGTGATACCCCACGGTAAGGCCAAGGATATGCAGGAGCAGACTTTTGACTGGATGGCCGGAAAACTCGAAGAGTGGAATATGCCGGTCGAGCGTTGAAGGATAAGTTATGTCCCAAGAATGGAATATCAGATGCCGCGGTCACTTCTGCACAGTGTGCGAGAAGCCTTTGGTCGACCGCGCCCCGGTTGTCAGCGCCCTTAGAGACACGGGTGAAGGTTACGAGCGCTTCGACTGCCATCCCGAATGCTGGAAAACGGCGCCGCGCGACTGGGAGCCGTTCTCCCAGTGGGACGGGGTTTACTTCGCTCCCGTTAAAGAGGTTAAAAAAGAGCCTTTGAAAAAAGAGGATGCGGGCGAGCTTTTGAGAAAGCTCATCACACTTGACGATCCGGCGATGAAGAACGTCGTTTACGTGCTCGCGGTTATGCTTGAGCGTTCCAAGATTCTTGTGGAACGTGACGCCAAACAGCTCGACGACGGTCTTATCCGCCGCGTCTACGAGGACAGAAAAAACGGCGATACGTTCGTCATTCTCGATCCGCGCTTGAGGCTCGAAAATCTCGGCGAGGTTCAACAGCAGGTCGTCGCGCTTCTTTCCGGAACGAAAACTCTGGGAGAGGTCGCTTCCGAGTCCGACGAAGAACCCGCTTCCGGCGCATCTGAAGATGAAACAGCCGAGCCCCAGACAACTTGAAGCTCTTAACGCCGTTTCGAGAGGCAGGTTCTATCCGTCTCTTCTGAAGGAGGACGACGGTTGGCACGCCCGTTGGAAGGGGCTCGACGACGATAATCCGTGGATTGACGAAACAGTCCGTTCAGCAACGATAACTCCATTGTCGGCAGATGCCGAGAATCAGCGCCACGAGACGCTTCATGACGCGTGGCTGGAAGCGTTGAGGAGCCGTACCGGCCTTGTCGTCTGGGATGACGCGGAATGCGGGCGCTTTGCGGATGAACTTAACCGATGGAGCGGAAATGCGGAGGAGGATTCCCTCGCCCGGGCTTCGATCGTTTTTAAACTCAACACTGCGGGCGAGAACTTTTCCGTTTCGTGCCGCGTGAAAAGATCCGCGCGTATCCTGCGGCAGTTAGGTCAGGCGGCGTATCTTTTTCCGTCGCTGAAAAGTCTTAGAGCGTCCGGCCGAGAAAATAAGTCCGGAGTTCCTCTCGCTGTTGAGTTGTCGCGTGCCGAGGCCGAGAGTTTTCTGCGGCGCGGCGCACGTGATCTTTCGCTTGCGGGCTATAGCGTTGAAGGGTGTGACATTTCCGCTTCCGTTTCAGCGAGCGCGGAGGTGGGTGAAGCGGCCGAAGGGGCGGCATCTTCAAATTCTTACGTGGCGAAGCTTCAAATACGTGTCGACGGTGAAGCGGTTGACGCCGAGGAGATACGATTCCTTTTAGAGCAGAAGTCTTCGCTTGTGTTTTTCAGGGACCGTTGGATTGAGGTCGACCGCAATGTACTTAAAGAGGCGCTGAAGGCGCTCGAGAAGCAGGACGGAAAGACTCTTAAGGTTAACGAGGCTTTGGCTTTCGCGAGCGGTATCGGATTCGCGGGGCGGATGCATATCGAGGAGGCGGCGATGGGCGGATGGCTGAGAGGGCTAGTTTCGCGCCTCAAGGCCGCAGGCGAGGGGATTTTAGATTTTTCTTCGATTGATGGTTTCGTCGGTCAGTTGCGGGCATACCAGTTAAGAGGCGTCGCGTGGATAAGGTTTTTGACCGAGAACGGGTTCGGCGCGCTTCTGGCCGACGATATGGGGCTCGGGAAGACGATTCAGACCATAGCGTGGATTCTCTCGGTTCGCGAAAAATGCGATGGCCCCGCGCTGGTAATCGCGCCATTGACGCTTCTGTCGAACTGGAAGCATGAGTTCGCGAAGTTCGCCCCGGGCTTGAAAGTCTATGTTCATCAGGGTTCCGCGCGACAGCTGGAGTACGGGTTCAAGCGTGAGTCCGCCAAGGCCGACGTCGTGATAACGAGTTATAATCTTCTTGTTAAAGATTATCAGGCCGTCAGGCGTGTGGAATGGTCTTCGCTCGTTCTTGATGAGGCTCAGGCGATAAAGAATCCCGATACGCGAGCCGCCCGGGCGGCGATAGCGCTCGGTGTGCCGAAACGTCTGGCGCTTACCGGAACGCCTATAGAAAATTCCGTCGCGGACGTCTGGAGTTTAGAGAACTTTCTGAATCCGGGCTTTCTCGGTGACAGAAAAAGTTTTGAGGACAGGTTCGTCAAACCGATCCGGCAGGACGAAAAGAGTATCGCCGGGAAGCGTCTTTCGAGGGCGCTTGAACCGTTTATTCTGCGCCGGACCAAAGACGATAGGACAATCGCGGGCGAGCTGAGCGAAAAGCACGAGATAAAGGAGTATTGCGCGCTCTCGCCGCAGGCCCGCGCCGCATATGAGCAGGCGCTTGAAGATTACCGCGCCGGGGAGCGCAGGCACGGGGATATGTTCGCGCTCATCACGAGACTTAAGCTCATCTGCGACGGAGCTGGAAAGTTCGAGCGCCTCTTTGATCTTCTCGAGAGTATTTTCGCATCGGGCGAAAGCGCCTTGATTTTTACCCAGTACGCGAAAGTGGGTGACGCTATCCGTAAAGCGCTTTCCAGGAAGTTTAACCGAGTTTTTCCCTATCTTCACGGAGCTTTGAGCGCCGCGGCGCGACAGAAGGAAATCGACGGGTTCAATTCGTCGACGGAGCCTTCAGCGTTCATACTTTCGCTTCGGGCGGGCGCGTTCGGTCTTAATCTCGTCAAGGCGAGCCATGTTATACATTTTGACAGATGGTGGAATCCCGCGGTCGAATCCCAGGCGACGGACCGTGCGCACCGTATCGGTCAGACGAAGACCGTATTCGTGCATTCATTTGTGACGGAGGGTACTCTTGAAGAGCGTATCGACTCAATTTTGGAGCGCAAGGCCAGGGTCGCGGGAACGCTCGTCGGTACCGGCGAGGGCTTTCTTAAATCGCTTTCGTCAGAGGAATTCGAAGAGATTGTCGCATTGGATCCTGGCGTGGAACGTGGAGGTGGCGCGTAATGTCAAAAAAGCGATATCCGTTGAGAATCCCGCGCTTTGCGGCGGGCATTAGAGCGCAGGAAGTCCGATCCGGGGCGATGCGCAGCTGGTGGTCCAGGCGATGGCTCGAGTCGATCGAGCCGATGGGGTTCGGCGGACGCCTGGCGAGAGGCCGCAATTACGCCGTCTCAGGGCAGATAGTTTCGATGAAGATGATGGGGCCCGACGTCGTTGCCGATGTTGTGGGTACCCGCCCCGATCCGTACCGGGTCGACATAAAATTTACCGTCCCGCCAGAGCCGGTCCGAAATGCGATCATAGCGGACTTGAGGGCTGAGCCGATGCTGGTCGCGCGGTTGCTGGCCGACGAGCTTCCGATGGAGGTCGAGGAAATTTTCAGGCGGCGAGGCGCCATGCTTTTCCCTGGTGGAAAACTGGGGCCTGGGAAGTACGATGTGACGATCGGCTGCTCATGTCCCGACTGGGCCAATCCGTGCAAGCATTCGTGCGCCGTGATGCTCGTTTTAGGCGAGGAGATTTCGCGGCGACCGCTGGCGCTTTTGGAGCTTCGCGGAATAACGGAGGAGGAGCTTTACGATGAAGATTGAGACTCCCATACTTAAAAAGCTGGGGCCGATCCCTTTTTGGCGCGGAAGCGAGAAGTGTCTTGATTCCCTCGAAAGGATGTATCGCCGCGCGATGGAGCGTTCGAACCGTGTTCTACAGAAGACGTCGCCGGCAGGAAGCGGCGACTCTCAGTGCGTAGCCTCGTCTGTACAACAGTAATTGTTAGTGGCTTCGCGCTTTGTTGTTGCTTGCTTGTTGCTATGCTATGTATAAATGCGGCCACGGATTTGTGAAACAGGGAGTTTTGTAGCGGAAGGTTAAGTTTTGCGCTACGCTTAGTTGCGCTTGACGCGCGACCACGAAAACTGAGGCGGTGACGAATCGTGCATTCGCACGATTGAAGCGATTCCGCTCGCTTACGGCTTAACGCTTCGCGTTGCCGCCGCGATCGTTATCGCTTCACCCTAACGGGTTTCGTCTCTCGCCTCAGACACAAAACCCCTACGGGGTCACGAAAGCGTCTCCTGCGGAGACTTACACGAAAAC
>JAGCJE010000116.1 GCA_017648225.1 Kiritimatiellia bacterium
GGAAACGTCCTCGGCTATCGTGATGGCGTCAGGATTCACCTCGTGGATGACACGGTTCGCGAGCTGGAGATAGCACCACGCGTCGTCGTCCATCGAACCGTTGAAGTACATCCCGTAATTCGTGAACGAATCTCCGAGCCCATGATCCCAGAAAAGCATCGAGGTAACGCCGTCGAAGCGGTAACCGTCGAAATGATATTCCTCAAGCCAAAACTTGCAGTTCGAAAGAAGGAAATGAATGACGTTCGTCTTACCGTAGTCAAAGCAGCGGCTGTCCCAAGCCCTGTGCCAGCCCTTCGCGCCGGAATGGAAATACTGCCATTCCGTTCCGTCAAAGCAGCTAAGACCGTCGCGCTCGTTCTTCACCGAATGGGAATGGACGATATCCATAATCACCCTTAGCCCCATCCCGTGGGCGGTATCGATAAGGGACTTAAGCTCGTCAGGCGTACCGAAACGCGACGACGCGGCGAAAAAGGAGCTTACATGATATCCAAAGCTGCCGTAGTACGGATGCTCCATTATCGCCATAAGCTGGACGACGTTGTATCCGGCTTTCTTGATGCGCGGCAGAATATTGTCGCGGAATTCGGCGTATGTTGCCACCTTACCTTCTTCACTCGCCATCCCGACATGGGCCTCGTAAATAAACGGCCTGAAGCCCGGACGTTTCGCGGGAGCCGAGTTTTTCCACACGTATTTTTTAGCGGGCTCGTAAACGCGGGCCGAGTAAAGCTTCGTCTGTGGATCCTGAACGACATAACGGGCGTAGGCGGGAATGCGCTCGCCGTGTCCGCCCTCCCAGCGCATTTCGAGGCGGTAGTTGTCGCCGTCTTTTATCGCGTCTTTAGGAAATTCGCGCTCCCACGTATCGGTTCCCGGAATACGGAAAAGCTCGAAATCGGGGTTTATTTTCCATCCTGAAAAATCTCCGACGAGCCACATCGAGGTAGCGTTAGGAGCCCACTCGCGAAAAACCCAACCGTCCTTCGTACGATGAAGCCCGTAAAACTCATATGCGCTCGCCCATTCCGAAAGAGACTTGCCGCATGTCAACTCACGAGCCCTTCTGAATGCATTTTCCGCTCTTCCGCGTATCGCATTTTCAAACGGCTTAAGATAAACATCATCTAACAACTTGGGCATCTTGGCGTTCCTTTCGTCTTAATGGTAATATTATACCAAAACGCAACGCCTATTCCAAACATTAAAGAAGTCAGATATCGAGAACGTCCGTAACCATTCCCCGGGCGATTTTAGACGCGACTTCCTCGCCGATAAGAGACTGGAGAACAACCAACGAAAAAAGCATCGCCGAACCCGGCGCCTGACCGGTTATGAAATTACCGTCGACCACGACGGGAACATTGGCGGAAGGACGATCGAGATCGACCGCGCATGACGGATAACATGTCACGTGCGTACCCGAAGGCAGGATACACGCAGACGAAAGAATCGTGGGCGCGGCGCAGATAGCACAGATAAGACGCCCAGCTTCGGCGTGGCGCTTCAGAATTTCGATCACGCCGGGGGATTTGGAGAGATTCTCGGTTCCAGGCATTCCGCCGGGCAGAATAACCGCGTCCCATACGCCTTCACCGAGATTTTCTAAAAGTCTGTCGGCGCGCATCTCGATACCGTGGGCGCTTTTAACGCCGAGAGAGCCGCCGACAGCGACGGTTGTCACATCAACCCCGCCGCGACGCAGAACGTCAATGACAGTCACCGCTTCGATATCTTCAAAGCCTTCTGCAAGAAAGACGACTGCGACGGGCATAGGCATGACAACACCTTTTTTTAGATTACGTTTTTAGCTTCGTTGCATTTGAGCTTGCGGCCGAGAATCTCCTTGTCGCTCAAAGCCTTGACCGCGGCGTCCGCCTCGGCTTTATTGGGCATGTGGACGAAACCGAAGCCCTTCGACCTGTTGTTGAAACGGTTCGTGATGATTCTGGCGGAGTTAACCTTTCCGTAAGCTTCAAATTCCTTACGAAGGACATCCTCGGTAAGATCGTAGCTTAAGTTGCCGACATAAATCTCGATCGAGCCGTCGGCGGGAGCGGGGTGGCGCTTTTCAAACTTCTGGAAATCGCCCTTAACGCTCTTTTTAGCGCTTTGAGCTTTAGGTTTCCGGGATGACGAGCAGAATCTGCAGAGAAGCATCTCTACAATGAGACCTGCGACAAACGCAACGATCACGACAATCAGCGTGGGAACAAGATTGTCGCCCTTGAACAACTGGATGATTTTATCCATTTTACTTTACCTTTCTTTCTTCTTCTTTTTTCTTTTTTGGCCGCCATTGTCTTACATACTGCGGAAATCCCCGAGCGACTTCATACGGCTGGGGTGACGCAGTTTCCTTAATGCTTTCGCCTCGATCTGGCGAATACGTTCGCGCGTAACGTTGAAGAGGCGGCCGACCTCCTCCAACGTACGGCTGTAGCCGTCGGTAAGGCCGAAACGAAAATCGACAACCTGGCGCTCGCGGTCGGTGAGCGTCTCAAGAATGTCACGCAGCCTTTCCTTCAGCAGGTGCCCCTCTGTAACCTCGAAAGGATTTTCGCTCGTCACGTCGGGAATAAAGTCGCCGTAATGCGCATCATCGTTGTCGCCGACCTTCGACTGAAGCGAAATCGGCTGCTGAGCCATGCGTTTTACGGTTCTGACCTGTGCCGGAGGTATACCCATCTCGGCCGAAAGTTCGGCCTCGGTAGGTTCGCGACCCAACCTCTGGATAAGTTTCTTCTGGACACGCATCAGTTTGTTGATCGTTTCGATCATGTGCACCGGAATGCGTATCGTGCGCGCCTGGTCGGCGATGGCGCGGGTCGCGGCCTGACGGATCCACCACGTTGCGTACGTGGAGAATTTGTAGCCGCGCTTGTACTCGAACTTCTCGACCGCCTTCATGAGGCCAGTATTGCCCTCCTGAATCAGGTCGAGGAACGAAAGGCCTCTGTTCATGTATTTCTTGACGATGGAGATCACGAGACGTAAATTCGCCTCTACCATCTTCGTTCTGGCGACCTGGCCGGATTTAAGGACCTTGCGCAGTTCGCCGAACGTCGTCAGAAATTCATCCGGAGGCATACCGAAAAGAGCTTCGTACGACGACATCTTCTCGCGGATGGCCGCGATTTCGTTGTCTCGCTTCTTTGACGCCTTGGACTTCTGCGCCGCGGAGAGTTTTGAAACGAGCTGACGGTAGGGAAGATAATACCTCTCGTCGGCTTCCGCGCACAACGTCTCAAGAACCTTCTGCTTGAAATTCAGATCGAAGAATGTCTGCTTCAGGGCCGCACGGGCGTTGAAAAGCGTCTTCTCCGCTCCGCGGAGCTGGGCGGCCGAGGTGTTGGATCTGGCTATGATCGCCAGATATTTCGCGCTCGCCTCGTGAAGGCGTTTGTCGACTTCCTTGATCTGCTTGCGGAAGCCGGGAATCAGCTCCATGTAATCGTTACGCTTCTCTTCGAAGCTGTCCGTTACGATTCTGTCGAATCGCTCGCTCTGACCCTCCAGCTTATCGAGAAGCCCCATGTACATCGGAGGCGTAAAGAGGAATCGGTTGAACATTTCGCGCGTTTTAACCTCGGCGTCCTCGATCGTCTGACAGATCGAAACCTCCTCGTCGCGCGAGAGAAGCTGAACCTGACCCATCTGATGCAGATACATGCGAATGGGATCCTCGATTATTTCAGAAGGATGGGCTTTCGCCGATTTCTGATCCTTCGCGTCGACGAATTTCTTCACGTCTTCCTCGCGCAGAACCTGAACGCCGAGCGCCTCGAGAATTTTAAGATATCTGTCGGACTGGATGGCGTCGACGATATTGGACGGAAGAATCTGATTCAACTCTTCGTACGTGATATAACCGCCGTTCGCCTCGCTGCGGTGTTTAACGTCGTTGATCACGTCGTTGAGTTCGGTCTCTCGGAGAATCGACATGCCCTCCATCGAAGGAAGAATGGCATCGGCGTCGATAGCGGATTCGTCTTCATCTCCAACAAAACTCGGCAGCGGCTCGGCGGCATCAAGATCCGTGTCGCCCTCCCCTTCAGCGGACTCCTCGCCGCCTTCCTTCTGTTCAACTTCGGCAGCAAATTTATCGGCGTCGAGCTGATCGACGTCAAGCTCGGGATCATTGAGAGAATCCAACTCGGACTCGTCGCCTTTTTTGCGACGACGACCGGATTTAAAGGGCTTATCCTCAAAGTCGAAATCGTTGGGAACATCATCGTCAATCCCAAAGACTTCATCAGACTCTTCCTTTTTAGTCGTACTTTTTTTAGGCGTTTTCTTCGCAGAATTTGCCTTAGAAACGCTTTTCGACTGTTTTTTCGCCGGTTTTTTTACTGTGGCCATATTTCTCCAGTATACAATTCACCCATTTGCACTTTGTCAAATGTCTGTTTATTATACCATAAAAATAAGTCCTTGTGTGATTTTTTCAACAAAAATTTTGCGCACACAAGTCTCCACCTTGTGTCAGTTGGAAGCACCAATCACTAACGACTAGTCACTAGCAACTAGCGACTAATCACTAATCACTAAAAGCCTACTTCCGGCTGCATGTTTTAAGGTGCGAAACCGTCAAAGCCCTAGCGGGGATAGAAACGTTTTTCACGTTTTTCCACGACGACTTCCACTCTAACGTTCTCGGACGACCAGGCAGAAGAGTAAACGAGTTGTCGTCAAACTCTCCTTTCCACCCATAGACGTTCGCCCAGACGAAAAAGGCGGGCTTATCGGACGAAAGAGTAAGTTTATTACCGTTGAGCTTGACGCTCACCTTCGCGTCCGCAAGCGGCATATCCTTGTAAAAACCGAAATGCCAGTCGTTCCTGCTGACGCCCTTTGAAGTCGTAAGCGTCAGATGAAGGAAGACGGGCTCGTTAAAGTCAACAGGCTGCGCAAACGAACCGACGAGAGTCGAGCTGTCGGGAGAAAGCGTCACGGCGCTCTTTTCGGACGAGACTATCTTACCGTCGTAAGACCAGTATTCAACCAGAAGTTCGCCCTTTAAGGTCTCTGCCGTATCGTTAAGTGCATAAATACCGCCCTTCTTTATGTTGGCTTCGCCGTTATTAATCTCGGGCTGGGCGACGACGGCGACTGGAGCGAAGAAACGCTTGGCCATATAATGGAAAGGCTTCCACTTCCCGCCGTATTCGAGAGAACTCCACGAGGCGACGGGCCAATTGTCATTGAGCTGCCAGTAGAGAGTACCCATGCAGCGGGGGCGCTGCGCGCGCCAGCCTTCTACGCCCATCTTGATGGCTATGCCCTGCTGGAACTGGGATAAAAGAAGTTCAGCCTCGACATCCTTCGGGGGATTAAAGTACCGGAGCATCGTCTCTCTTATCCTCGCATTGCCGCCGTCATTTTTCTGATGCCATTCGAATTCGGGAGCGCGCGAAAGAATCTGCTCGCGCGTGGCGAACGTCTCGGAGACCTCCATCGACGGAAAGCTCTGATAGCCGAACTCGCTGCAGAAACGCGGACGGTAAGAATAATACGCGTCGAAGGGGCGGTTCTTGTGCCACACCTGCCAGTTGTGCATATCGCCCTCGGCGTCGTTCTGCCAGTTGTCGGCGAAACTTCCGGGGCCGGCACAAGGCGAGCTCGGCCAGAACATACGCGTAGGATCGTATTTCGAAATCATCTTATCCTGAAGCTGATGACGCTTGATCAAGGCGCCCTTGTAATACTCGGGCTCAAGTTTGCGCGCCTCCTTAAACCACCTAAGAGCACCAATGCACTCGTTGTCGCCGCACCAGAGCGCGATCGACGCGTGATCCCTGAGACGGCGCAGCTGATGGGAAAGCTCCATTTCGACTTCCGAAAGAAACGCCTCGTCGGCTGGATAAACGGCGCACGAGAACATATGATCGTGCCAGACGAGAACGCCGAGTTCGTCGCAGATATCATAAAAACAGTCCTTCTCGTACTGGCCGCCGCCCCAAAGGCGAATCATGTTCATGTTGGCGGCCGCCGCGCTTGAAATAAGATCACGGTAAACCTCGGGCGTCTGACGCGAATCGAACGCATCGCAGGGAATCCAGTTCGCGCCCTTCATGAAAAGTTCGCGTCCGTTCACCTTAAACGCCATAGAGCCGCCCTTCGTCACGATCTCGACCTTTCTAAGGCCGATCTTGCGTTTAATAATTTCATCGCCGATCTTGACGGAATACTCGTAAAACTTCTGCTCGCCCGCGCCGTTCGGCCACCAGAGCGGAGGATTCTTTACAACGATGCGGTTGGTAATCGTATGTTCCGTTCCGTCCGCCTCGGTCACATCCGCAAATACGGTCAGATCGCAGCGTGAAAAGTCATCGTTAAACTCCTGTGCTGTATAAACGTATTCAATTTTCGCCGTGTCGTGGGCGATAAGTTTGATAGGTCCACAGAAACCCGTCGTCATCTGTGCGGGACCCCAGTCCCAACCTGCGTGGCAGGCGGGCTTACGGATAAGAGCCTGGTTTTTGGCCCACGGAACGTTCGACATTGAGAATTTGCGGCCGAGCGCGGCTCTGCGGAGGTCAGCCTCGCGCCAGGAACTCTTAAAGACGGCGCGGATTTCGTTGCGCCCAACCTTCAGGGCCTTCTTCGCATCGAGCGTCCAGCGTGCGAAGCGGTTGGAGAGAGTGCCGATTTTAACGCCGTTCAAATAAATGTCCGCGAACGTGTCGGCGTCTTCAATTTCAAGAACAATGCGCTTTTTCGCAATGAAATCGCCGTCTATCTCGAACGAACGCGAAAACACCCAGTCCATTTTAGCGACCCACTGCACATTCGTCTCATTGCAGCCCCAATAAGGATCGGGAATCTGCTTGGCGGCGTAAAGCGCGGAATATACGTCGCCAGGAACTGTCGCCGCGCACGGCGGAACAGAGCTCTCGCCTACCGGCTCAAGACGCCACTCTCCGGCGAGATCAACCGTTTCAACTCCCCACACGAACGAGGAAAATAACGCAAAAAAGAACAGAACAACCATTTTCTTATTCATAACTTCATTACCTCCGTCTGAATTTAAACCGAATCCCGTTAAAATTGATTATATCATTTTAGATTTTAAATTTAAACACGGCGAAGCCTTAACGTCTCCATGTCGTTTTGGTTATGTAACCGCCGCCCGAGCCCGACTTTCCTCCTCCGCCGCCGCGAGGGGACTGTCCCCCTTGGCCGTAAGTGTAATGGGGACGGTCGGCGCCGTAACCCGCTCGGCCCGCGCCATAGCCGCCTCCGTATCCGCCTCCGTATCCGCCGCGAGGGGACTGTCCCCATCCGCCAGGGCGTTGAGAGAACTGATCGGGCGTAAACATCAAACGGCGCAAATTAACCAGATTATCAGGTATTGCCTTCACAAATACGGACGGTTCGACTGGGAACATTCCGCCGTCAGCCGACTTGCGCATCGCAGGAGAAAACATATAAAGCTCATCTTTCGCACGCGTCACCACAACGTAAAATAGACGACGCTCCTCGTCAAGACGCCCCTCCTCAGCCGCCTTGGCCGAAGGGAACAACCCCTCACTGCACCACGGCACCATAACTACGGGCCACTCCATACCCTTAGCTTGATGTATTGTCGAAAGCGTGACTCTATCTGCCGAAATGTTATTCTTCCTGGCATCGAGATTCGTCATAAGCGCCACGTCAGAAAGAAACCCTTCAAGCCCGTCGGGGGAATCGGCTATCTGAACAGCCAACTCTTTTACATCTTGAAGACGATCCTCGGCATCCGCCTCTTCCCATTCCTCTCTCAAGTAATCCTCATAGAAAAAGTCCACAAAGTCGTCCACGAGCTCGCCGACAGCGTGTTCCTTAAGATGTTCTTCAGCCGATTCCATCGCCTTTACAAGCGGCGACCAAACGCTCTTCGCCTTTGCACCAAGTAGCCCCCCGAGCGCATTACGGTCTTCGCGTCGCTTCGGATCGAACTGCCGCCCGAGTTTATCCCAGTATTTCCGCGCCGTCGCCTCACCGACTCCGGGGAGGAGTGAAACAAAACGCAGGAACGAAAGTTCATCCATCGGATTGACCAAAAGCCGCAGATAAGCGAGAGTATCTTTAACGTGAATCTGCTCGAACACGCCGACTCCCGAAGTGATGCGGTAGGGAATCTTCATGCGCGCCAAAGTCATCTGAACATCGATCGACTGGAAGTGACTGCGGTAAAGAACCGCCATGTCGCTGTAACCGTAGCCCGCCTCCTTCGCCTGTCTTACAAGGCGAAGAATCTCCTGCGCCTGAGACTTGCTGTCGCCGCCCTTACAAAGAGTCGGCTTCGCGTACGATGCCGTCCGCACAGGCTTTAAGACCTTCTGAAACTGCTCGGGAACATCTTTCATCACCGTATTGGCGACATCAAGAACGCCCGACTGAGAACGATAGTTGCGCTCGAGTTTCACCACGCGGCATCCGTCCCATCGCTTCGGAAACTCCATGATGTTTTCAATCTGCGCTCCGCGCCAGGTGTAAATGCACTGAAAGTCGTCGCCTACGGCCATAATGTTGCGGTGCTTCGCGGCAATAATGTCGGTAAACTCGGCCTGAATACCGTTCGTATCCTGATATTCGTCGACGAGCACGTAGAGAAAATGCTCCTGCAGAAATTCCCTGACGGAATCTTTTTCCTTTAAAAGCCGCAGTCCGTTAACCAGAAGATCATCGAAGTCCATCGCTCCCAATTCAAGTTTGCGCGCCTTGTATTTATCGGCGACCATCTGAATCTCTTCAGGGACGACACCGGCGACTTTTGTGAGATAGCGCGACGCGATAAACTGAATCGGCTTCTGCTCGTTCGCGGCCTCGGAAATCATCTTCGCGACAATCTCCTTTTTAATGAAATCCTTAGGATCCTTGGCGACCTTCTTTATTATATCGCCGATGAGTTTTTTCTGATCGTCCTCGTCGAGAATCTGAAAACCCGGCTGATAGCCGATGAGGGAGGCGTAGCGCCGTAAAAACTTCGCGCATATCGAATGGAATGTTCCGCTCCAGATCGTTTCTACCGACGGACCTACAACCTGCCTCGCCCGCTCAAGCATTTCCTTCGCCGCCTTGTTCGTGAACGTCAAAAGAAGGATTCTTTCGGCGGGCACCCCCTTTTCGATCAGATACGCGACGCGGTGGACGAGCGTGCGGGTTTTACCCGTTCCGGCGGCGGCCAGAACGAGCATGGGGCCATCGCCCGTTGTTGCGGCGGCGCACTGCTCTGGGTTGAGAAGCTTCGAAAAATCTGTCATTTTTTAACCGTTTTAGATTTTTAACACTGCTTATTACAATAAATCGGCTCAAGCGTGATTCAACTTGCCAATGCCTCTTATCGAAATTTTATAATCGTTCATCATTATCGCCAGCAATTATACCACTTTAGCCCATAAAATAAAAGCGCGACAATTAATGATAAGTTCGAAGCAAGGGATGTCACGAACGACGAGAATGCAATTTGTAGAATTATCACCGTTGGAGACAGCCCCCCAAAGCCATCTTTTAACTACATCTTCCGACTAAAAATAATGGTATCTGGTCCCCGATAAATCTTATTTCTTCGTCCTGATTGTGAGCACTGTTCCTTTGCAAGGGAAGCGACCTTCGAATCTGGGCTCGACCAGCTTGATGAATGCCTCGTTGTCAGCCTTTGCGGTATTCCAATCCATCATTGCGTTTTCCGTCCATGAATGCCACATTCCCCGCGACCGCACCTGCCAACCTTCCCTGCAAGCTATACCTGCACCCTTGTACGCCTGCGCACTATCCTTAATCTTGTCAATGCCATGCCGAAACGTCCTTTTAGGATCTACAATCCCCCGAGGCCGTGAATTTCTCCACTCCGACACAAGCACATCTGCATCCGCAGGTTGAGGCCCCCTTTCCGAGTAGCCAGTCTGAAAAAAAGCGCGAACAAAGCCGGAGCCACGTGTGTCTACATGAAAACTGTCCGACAGGCTTTCAACACCCGTCTCTATCGTTATCAAACGCTCACAAAAGCCATCGTTCCTATCCGCTAAAAGGCTCGTCACAATTTCTGCAACGGAGGTAAACTCATTCGTCGTCGTAACGCAATTCTTGTCTGCTAAATACAATTCACGTCGGCGCGCCTTTTGCCTGGCTATTTCCGCAATCTTTTCCTTGAACGGTCTCATGGCTTCTTCCGGCGAAACCTTCACATTGCGAAAGATCTCTCGGGTCTTACCGAGAGACATCATATCTTCCGCGGGATCATAATGCGCAACCATACTCTGGGTA
>JAGCJE010000117.1 GCA_017648225.1 Kiritimatiellia bacterium
CTTGATGCTGACGCATCGCCCAAAGCGAATCGTCTCGTCTAAAGCCTACGGCTTTTGCCGCGCCCCCAAACACTAAAGCGGCACTTCGTGCCGACACTAAAAGGGAGAAGAAAATTCAACATTGGAAATGCTGAGTACGTTCTGTCGAAGATTGTGATTAGTCCGCATTTTCAAGTGAAAGTTCAAAAATAGACGTTAATCCTCTGCGCGTTGCTTAGTTGAAGTGCGATGGATCTGAAATAAACGAACTTAACCCATTAAAGAAAATACGAAGTATATGTAAACGTATTAGCATAAGATTGACAAAGAATAAATACTGTGTCCTTCTTATACCCTTCCTCTTGCGAGCTACTTCGTAAAGCTATAAATGGTATAAGATCGATCGCATCACAAATGACGCGCTTAATAAAAGCAACTGCCAAAGTGGCACAAAAAGGTCCTTTTGGCGCCAAAATTAAGGCGTAAGAAGCGCATCTGGGCGTTTAGTCGTCACAGTTCCGTCAGGTAACTGCCACACAATCGTTCCATTAAGAACGTAAACGTTCGGTATCCCCTTGCGCCTATTCTCTTCCTGCGCCGCATGAACCGCAGTATTGCAAATACGCGTCATTTTCTCAACTATTTCCGGCATAGGCCCTCCATAAATTTATCGTAGCGCTCTCGCAAAACAACATTAAGCGCACCATTGCCATGAGCTACAAGAACGGCATCATTGCCGCCATTATAATAAAGCATCCAATGATCTGCGAGAGGAGCATAAAGATTAACAAAATTCTCCTTGCTGCGAAAATAACGCCGAAGAACATCTTCTGGCGGAATATCGTGACCGCCGTTCATAACACGAACTGCTATACGTTCGATGCACACCTCTGGCGAATCAACAAAGGTATAGGCTATCGTGGTAGCGTACCCGACAGCCTTCGCCTTCTCGATGATTTTTAGGTGCGCCCTTCCAGAAAGTGTTGATTCAACAGCGAACGAAGCACCCTTCGAAATAAGCTCATGCATTCTTTGCATAGCCACGCGCCCTGCTTCAATACGACTTGAGACGGGGTCTGTCGGATTCAATTCGCGCGCTATATCGTCAGGATTGATATATACTACATCCTCGGCCGGCAAAAGCACCTTAGATATCGTGCTTTTACCGCTCCCATTCGCACCTGCGAGAATGTATAACCTCTTGTTCATGCAAATAGTATATCAAATCTATTACGCATCGGCATATTGGAAATTCATTGGCGAAAGCTATGTCCGGAAGGAGTCAGGGGTTAGGAGTCAGAGGTTAGAGGTGAAGGTTAAAGGTGAAGGTTAAAGGTGAAGGTGAACAGAGGCGAGGTAACTTCCATTAAGGTGCGCCTCCGGCGCGAACCACGAAAGTTGTGAACGCGGCAATCGCTAACGCGATTAACGACGAGCCAATCCGCTATTGGGCTTGATGCTGACGCATCGCCCATAGCGAATCGTCTCGCCTAAAGCCTTCGGCTTTTGCCGCGCTCACAAACACAAAAGCCCACATTCGTGGGACACAAAAAAACACAAAAATGCACCATTAGAGTAACAGAGTACAATCTTACGAAGAGAGTAATTAGTTAGAGAATCGAGTTAATGTAAGTCACAAAACAACACGAACAGCGTTTGAGTAACTGAGTACAATCTTACGAACCGTGGTTGGTTGAACTAAAAGGCAAATCGCTCAATCTCTACACGAGGATATGAACCAAAATTAACTAAGAGTCCTAAACGACTTTTAGTAATACGAAGGTAATTCAAAATCTGCCTACGATGTTCATCAGCTAGTTTAGTAACAGCCTTAAGCTCAACTATTATCTTACCGTAGCACCATAAATCAGGAATATAGACTTTTTCAATAGGCTCATCCTTATAAAAAATCCGTAATGGTTGTTGCGCTTCATAAGGTATCGAACGCTTGGAGAACTCAATTTCTAAGCATTGCTGATAAACTTCTTCTTGCCAGAGATTACCCATCTCTTTGTAGACATCAAAGATTGCGCCTTGAATGGCATAAACCTCATCTTTATATATCATATCGTTTTGCATACTCAAGATTATATCAAAACCAAAGCCTCAAAACAAAACACTCTTCGACAGAATGTACTCACTATCTCCAATGTTGCATTTTCGTGTAAGTCTCCGAACGAGACGCTTTTGTGTCCCGTAGGGGTTTTGTGTCTGAGGCGAGTGACGAAACCCGTTAGGGTGAATCGGAGATGGACGCACCACTGAGGCGAAGCCTCAAAGTGAGGGCGGACAGCGACGATTCAATCGTGCGAACGCACGATTCGTCACCGACTCAGCTTTCGTGTACCGCGCCGGAGGCGCTTAACCACAAGGGGGACAGTCCCCCTCGATTGCGGTCGTCAGGCTTTTTTAAGCTTCTTCATGATGAAGGTCTTCGCGGGCTTTTCAGAAGCGCCGGGATAAAACTCAAGCGCAACTCCTCCGTCGGTTACATAGAGCCTGTAATGACCGGAGCCGATACTGTGATAAAATTCTTTCATTCCGGACTTAAAAAGCGCGACCTCCGACTGACCCATCTTGCCTTTTAACTTATAATCCTCAACCTTGTTGAAAATCGGCTCCGCCGTTTCGCGCCTCTTGCTCGAATATACGGAGCTGACCGAAGCTTCGGTAAATCCGCCGTATTCGTTTTCGATGCGGTAATAAGTCGTCGTATGGATATGGCCCGAAAGAACAATCGCGTGACGGCGCGAGAGCGCTATGTAAAGGCGCTTGCGGCTCTCCTCGCTGACATACCTTCCGGCAAGTCGCCAGGCGTAGGGCGAGGCGGACGGGCAGAGAACAAAAGGACCGTGGGTAACCAGGAAGACATGACGGGCGTCGTCGGCGCCCTCAATAATTTCGGATATCTTATCGATAGCCTTGGTTTCGAAATCGCAGAACACCCAAAGATCCCCGTTATGACGGAAGGAAAATACGGGATACCTCGCCTTCTCCGGCTTAACGCCCGTAATCTTTTCAATCTCCTTATCGTTATAAGGGTTCATATATTCGAAATACGCCTTCCTCGCACCCTTGCCGCGGAAATCGTGATTGCCGATAACCGTCAGGAACGGATACGGCCTTTTATAGTAGGCGATGAATTTCTTTATGCAGTCATCAAGCATCTTCTTATGAACAACAGGGTCGCCGCAGTCGCCCTGAATCAGATCGCCGACCTGAAGAATAAAGTCCGGCCTCTTCTTTTCGGCGATTTTGGCGCTCGCCGCCATTAGCGAAGGGCAAAACTCGCGCCACATGACTCCGTTGCGGTAAAACTCATCCTTTACGACCTTAGCCCAGCGGTTGTTGTAATCATACTTGGAATGATAGACATTCTCGGGCTCGGTGTCGTAATGAGTATCGCCTAAAACAGAAACGAAGTAAGACGACTTCGCGCCCTTACTCTGCGGAGCGCCGAACGACGGGAGAGTCGCGATAGCGGCGCCGGCGGCTGCGCTCGCGATAAACTCTCTTCTCGTAAAAAACGGATTTTCTCTGCTCATAATCTCTACTCCTTTAAGTTGTCATGAAAAACTTTTTGAAAAGCGCTTTTCTTCGGGAGGGGCAAAATAAATTTTCTCGCACGGCGAGAATGTCGTATCGCCCTGAGGAACGATTTTCGCGATTTCGGCGAGGAATTCCATATTGCAGTCGACACGGCTTAAAGGACCTAAGTCGATATCAACTACGGTGCCGTCGGAATAATGAAGCTCGATCGCGACGGGAAGAGCGCCCTTGTGCTTCTGGGCGATATCGTATATCTTCGAAACCTTCTCTCCGAGAGCGTCATCCTCGTACTTCATTTTAATCTTTAGGCCCTTCGAAACCTGGGGCAGAATCGCCGACAGAGGATACGCCTCTTTAAGAGTGAAATTCAAATCGCCGAGCGACGGATTCTTTTTCTCGACCTTGTCGTCCTTCTCGTAATTTATGCGGTGGGAAATCTCGCCGCAGAGCATAACGAGATTATCGACAGATTTCTCTATGGCTCCGAGACCGGACGGATCGCCCTTCTCGACGGGATTGAACTTTTCCCAAACCTTCGCGAACGCGAAAGCGTCAATCGTTCCGGAGCCGTCGTCAAGCGTGAGAATCGCCCACTTCTGGCCGAGCGAACCATCGGGGCGCGGCTTAGGCATCTTTATCGAACACGACGACAAGGAGCCGACCATCCTGACATCAAGCTGTTTAAGCCCCATCTCATCCTTTAAGTGGGGATTCTGCTTCTTGCGCCAGCGCGATATCGGCTGGGCTTTCAAAAGCGCGTCGACTTCTTCTACATTCGCGAGCTGGGAAGCGCGGAACGTCGCAATCTCTGAAATCACACGGCGGCAGCTCTGGAGCGGATGTCCCGAAACGAAAACGCCGAGCATTTCGCGCTCGTTGGCGAGATCTTCGACAGGCGAAAAGGGCGGAGTATCGGTAAGCTCAGTATCACTCACCTTCTCCTCTCCCCCAGCCATGATATCGAAAAAGTTAGACTGGATACTAAGAGCGTCTTTAGCTTTCTGTTGCGCCTTTTTAAGAGCAAACTCAATATTGTTGAAAAGCTTCGCGCGGTTCGGCTCGAGCGTCGAGAATGCGCCAGTGCGCGTCAGGTTTTCAAGAACGCGCTTGTTCATCGCGGCCGTTCCAGCAAGGCGCAGGCAGAAATCAAGAAATCCCGTGTACGGTCCGTTCGCCTCGCGCTCGGCGACGATCGCCTCGGCCGCCATTTCGCCGACGCCCTTAATCCCGCCTAACCCGTAGCGGATTCCCTTCGAGTCAGAAGTCGGGACAAAGCGCGAACCCGATTCATTTACGTCTGGGAGTCTTAAGTCGAGACCTATTTCCTGGGCCTCTGCGACGAAGCCGGGGAGTTTATCGAAGTTACCGATTTCGGACGAAATCTGGGCGCACATGAATTCGGCGGGATAATGCGCTTTTAAGTAGCCCGTCTGATAGGCGATCCACGCGTAACATACGGAGTGAGACTTATTGAACGCGTACGAGGCGAACGCCTCCCAGTCCTTCCAAATCTTCTCGATAAGCTCGCGCGCCTTCTCCTCGCTCTCCCACTCTCCGATGCGGAACTTGGGATTCGCTAGACACCCTTTAACGAACTTCTCCTTAAGCTCTGCCATAATGTCCATGAGCTTTTTACCCATGGCCTTACGGAGCTTGTCGGATTCGCCGCGCGTAAATCCCGCAAGGTCGCGCGACAGCAACATGACCTGTTCCTGATAAACGGTGATGCCGTACGTATCTTTTAAGCGCGGCTCCATCTCGGGATGATCGTAAACGACTTCCTTTCGGCCCTGCTTACGGTCGATGAAGTCGGGAATGTACGCCATCGGTCCCGGACGGTAGAGGGCGTTCATCGCGACGAGGTCGGTGAGCCTTTCGGGCTGAAGCGCCATGAGGTGCTTCTTCATTCCGTCTGATTCGAACTGAAACAGGCCCGTCGTTTCGCCGCGTCCGAAAAGTTCGTACGTCTCGCGGTCGTCGTCGGGGATTTTATCAGGATCGAGAAATCCGTCTTCGCCGCGTATCGCCTCAGGAACGCGAGGATTGTTAGGTCCTAAAAGCTTTACGCACTCTTTTTCGACCGTGAGCGTCTTAAGGCCGAGAAAGTCCATCTTCAAGAGGCCGACCGGCTCCACAAAGTGACCGTCGTACTGGGTCGTAAGAAGTTTGTCGCCCTTATCTTCCGCGTCTGTTTTCTTTGAGCCCGCCTTATCAGGGGTCGGCATCACGGGCAGCGTCTCGATGAGCGGATCGCGCGAAATGATTACGCCGCACGCGTGGACGCCAGGCTGACGGATCGAGCCTTCAAGCCTCTCTGCGCGTTCCATCAGCTTATGGACAACGGGATCCTCCGAATTAAACGCCGCCTCCAAGTCGGGCGACTCCTTACGCGCCTTAGATAGAGTAATTTTCGGAGTATCGGGAACAAAATTAGCGAGCTTATTCGTATCACCAAGCGGATAGCCCATAACGCGGCCGACGTCCTTAATCGCGGACTTCGCCGCCATCTGACCGAACGTCACGATATGAGCGACATGATCGGCGCCATACTTTC
>JAGCJE010000118.1 GCA_017648225.1 Kiritimatiellia bacterium
AGTGCGGGACTCGCCCGTGCGAGAGTAGGACGCCGCCAGCTTTTTTTTTCGCTTTGCGAAAAAAAAACTGTCGTCGTCCTACGGACGCGTCCCTCTAGCGACTTTTGCTTCGCAAAAGCTCCTCGCTACGCTCGTCGGGGAATACGCCAGCTTTTTTTTTGCTTTTTTTCTTATATTGTATAAAGGGTTATGGTTATGAGACGAAATTTTAGCAAGTTACTGCTTTTGTGCGCTGCTCTTTTTACGAGTAGCGTGATTTTTTCCGCAGAATATTCGGCGTGGCGCGGTGAAACTTTGTTTTTTACATGCAAGAATGTAAATCGTGGTGTTACCATAGTAGATTTTAAGCCTACGCTTGAAGGGTTGCCGAAATCTTTCACATCTCGAATCGGTATCGCCCGACCCGTAAAATTCGAGCGGGAACCAAATAGCGGCGAGTTTATTGTAGCATGGGATAAAATCGAATGGGATGGCGGAGAGGCGGCTTTTGCGCCCAGGGCTCACAGACTGGTAGTTTGTGAAATACAGGTTCCTAAAAACGCCAAAAGCGGAATTTATAATTTCAAGGCCGGATTGGAGTCGCATACTCTTAAGGTCGTCAATCGAGTTTTGCCTCCGCCTGCCGAGTGGAAGTACTATCTCGACATTTGGCAGCATCCATGGGCCGTCGCTCGCTGGGAAGCGTGTGAACCTTTTTCCAAAAAGCATTATGCCGCGATGCGTCCGTTGTGGGAGCATCTTGCCAGTGCAGGTCAAAAGGTTGTAACGACTACAGTTACAAAATTACCATGGAATCATCAATGTTATGACGGTTACGGTACGATGATTCGCCATATCAAAATGAATGACGGTTCATGGAAGTTCGATTATTCCGTATTTGACGAGTATGTCGAATTTTGTTTTGATTGCGGAATCGGGCCTGATATCGCCTGTTATTCCATGGTGCCGTGGAAATATATAGTATATGCCGAAAACGAAAAAGGTGAAGAGATAAAAATAGAGGCTAAGCCTGGATCAAAGGATTTTGAAGATTATTGGAAACCTTTTTTGATTGATTTTTCAAAACATTTAAAGGAAAAGGGCTGGTTGGGGCGCACATATATTTCAATGGATGAGCGCAGCGTCGAAGATATGCGCGCGATATCGGCTTTTGTAAAAAAGCATGCTCCTGAGCTTAAAATTTCAACGGCTGGAAATTTCGATCCTTCAAAGTATCCTGAGTTGAAAATCGATAACTATTGCCCTGTTATAGACAAGGTTACAACCAAGTTCATTGCAAATAATGTTGAGACGCGTCGCAATTCCGGTATGCTGACGACGTATTACGTCTGCTGCGTCCCGCGCAAGCCCAATACGTTTATGGAGAGCGGACTTGAGGAATCGTTCTGGTGCGGATTTTTCCCGGCTGCGAAAAATCTAGACGGATTTCTCCGCTGGGCGTACAATTCGTGGCCGTATGATCCGCGCAACGACGCGAGTTTCGGTCCGTTCAGAGCGGGCGACACGTTTCTCGTATATCCCGACAATCAGCATTCGTGCCGTTTTCTCGAGTTGCGCAACGGAATTCAGGCGGCCGAGAAATTCCGCATTTTAAAGGAAACCGCCTCTAAAGAATTTCGCGCCGAGATGGATGCGCTTTCAGCTGAATACGATTATTTCGCCGCGAGAAAAGAAAAGGCCGATTTAAAGCCTTTGAAGGACAAGACGCTTGAGCTCGTCAATCGCGATACTCTGAAGTGAGCGGATACGATGCGAAATATGGTATAATATACGGATATGATGAACGTATTCAATTCGCTTACACGCGGCGTCGAGGAGCTCAAACCCATCGCCGATAACGAGATCCGCCTTTATACGTGCGGACCTACCGTCTATAATTTCGCCCATATCGGGAACTTCCGCGCCTACGCGTTCGAAGATATCTTAAGGCGTGTCATCCAGTTCAACGGGATGAAGGTAAAGCACGTCATGAATCTTACCGACGTCGACGATAAGACGATCCGAGGCGCGAATGCCGCCGGTGTCGCGCTTACGGACTATACGAAGACTTACAAGGACGCGTTCTTTGCCGATCTTAAAAAGCTTAATATTATTCCCGCCGACGTTTATCCTGCGGCTACCGATCATATCCCCGAGATGATTGCCCTCGTTGAAAGTCTCGTCGAAAAGGGCGTCGCCTACAAGAGCGACGACGGAAGCGTATACTTCAACGTCCGGAAGTTTCCCGGTTACGGTAAGCTCGCCCATATCGACTTTGATAATCAGCGCACAGGTCAGCGTTGCGCGGCCGATGAGTACGATAAGGAGAATGTAGGCGATTTTGCGCTTTGGAAAGCGTGGGAAGATTCCGATGGTCCTGTCGGCTGGGATTCTCCTTGGGGTCGCGGTCGCCCGGGTTGGCATATCGAGTGCTCCGCAATGTCGATGAAGTATCTCGGCGAGACTTTCGATCTTCATACGGGCGGAATCGACAATCTCTTTCCGCATCATGAAAACGAAATCGCCCAGGCCGAGGCGTCGACGGGTAAGCCTTTCGTAAATACGTGGATGCACTGCGCTCACCTTAAGGTGAACGGCGAGAAGATGTCCAAGTCGGCGGGTAACTTTTTTACTTTGCGCGAGCTTTTGGAAAAAGGTTTCACGGGCCGCGAAATCCGCTACGTTCTCGTAAACGCCCATTATCGCCAGGGGCTTAACTTCGCTTTCTCGGCTCTTGAGGACGCGCGCAAGTCGCTTGAACGTATCGACCGTTGCGTTGACGCGCTCGAGAAGCGTATTGATCCTGCCGCCGAGACGCCCGATTTTGTCGCGAAGGCGCTTGAAGATTTTACCGCAGCCGTCAACGACGACCTTAATATTCCGCGCGCGTTCGCAGCGCTCTTTGAGCTTGTCCGCGAGACGAATGCGTCTAATACGACGGCGAAGGGCGTGCTCGACGCATTTAAGCGCATGGATGAGGTTTTAGGCATAATCTTTTTCGGCAAGAGCGAGAAGGAGGATGTTCCCGCCGAGGTAGCTTCGCTCCTCGAGGAGCGCGCCGCTGCGCGCGCCGCGAAGAACTGGGCCGAATCCGATCGTTTGCGCGACGCCATCGCCGCTCTCGGTTGGGTCGTTAAAGATTCCCGCGAAGGTCAGAGCGTTACGAAGAAGTAATAAGGGTTCGAGTTATGAAAATTGCAATTGTAGGTGCGGCAGGACGAATGGGCAAGAAGCTTTGTGAACTCGCCCAGGGTATGAATCTTGAGGTCGTCTCCAAGGTCGATGTCGCCGAAGGATACGATCGCGAGTGGAGTTCCGAGACAGAGGGTGTTATCGATTTTTCGCATCACAGCTGTCTTGCCGCCAATGTAACCAAGGCCGCGAACGAGGGTATTCCATACGTAATCGGAACAACCGGCGTTACAGCCGAGGAACAGGTTTCCGTCGATGAAGCTGCGAAGAAGATTCCTGTTGTTCAAAGCGGAAACTATTCTCTCGGCGTCAATATTCTCCTTGAGCTTGTCGAGAAGACGGCCGCCGCGCTTTCCGACGAATATGATATTGAAATCACTGAGATGCATCACTGCCATAAGAAGGATGCGCCT
The DNA here is from genome assembly GCA_017648225.1 of Kiritimatiellia bacterium. Classification (GTDB taxonomy): domain Bacteria; phylum Verrucomicrobiota; class Kiritimatiellia; order RFP12; family UBA1067; genus UBA1067. Next base: position 3,585 of record JAGCJE010000118.1, read on the forward strand.
TCGGGAACGGCTCTTATGCTCGCTAAGTCCGCCGCCAAAGGTCGCGGTGTGGATCTCGCCGAGAAGGCGATCTACGGGCGCTATGGCGATACGGGAGAGCGTCCTCACGGCGAAATCGCGGTTCACGCGCTTCGCGGCGGCAGCGTCGTCGGCGATCATACGGTAATGTTCGCGGGCGAGCTTGAAAGAGTCGAGCTTACCCATAAAGCCCAAGATCGCGCGGCATTCGCCGCGGGCGCTCTTAAGGCTCTTAAATGGGCTAATGGCAAGGGCGCGAAAATCTACACGATGCGCGACGTCCTTTTTGGTAATTAATTAAGTTGCGATTGAGCATAAAGACACGCGCTAGAGCCCTTAAAAATGGGCTTCAGCGCGTGTCAAGCATTAAAAAAGGCGCTTTTTTAAGGGTTTTTAATTTTTCCTCTTGCAAAACCCAATAAATACTGATATATTATGGACATAATCGCATAAGAGTGGTTCTTGTGCGAAAACAAAAGGATCAAAAAAATGGCTAAGAAAGAAATCGTTCCCACCACCAAGAGCGGAATCATGGCAGCCCTCGCTGAGACTGCCGGTATCACCAAGAAGCAGGCGCTCGCCGTTTATGAGAGACTCGTCGACCTCGCGGTCAAGGGTGCCAAGCAGGAAGAGAAGGGCTACATGCTCCCCGCTATCGGCAAGGTCAAGCTCGTCAAGCGTCCTGCCCGCACCGGCCGCAATCCTATGACCGGCGAAACGATCAAGATCAAGGCCAAGAAGGTTGTCAAGGTCGTCGCGTGCAAGGCTCTCAAGGACGCGATCCTCGGCTAATTGATTTCGCATCAATCAGTATTAAAAACGCGGACTCGTTCGAGTTCGCGTTTTTTGTCATTGCAACCGCCGCATGCGCAAGGAGGATTCAAATAACCGTTTTGCGTGTAAATTTGGTATAATGATAGACTATGGAAACAAAGACTAATCAATTTAAGGCGGAGATCAGCGAGATGCTTGATCTCGTGGTGAATTCTCTTTATTCAAAGAAAGAAATCTTTCTGCGCGAGCTTATTTCGAACGCGTCCGACGCGATCGACCGCGCGAAGTTCTTGGCGCTTACCGATAAATCGCTCGCCCAGGACAATCCAGATTGGAAGATAAATATTGTCGTAGACAAGGCGCAGCATACATTAATGATCAGCGATAACGGCATTGGTATGGATGCTGCGGAACTTGAGGCGAATCTCGGTACGATCGCAAATTCCGGAACGAAGGCTTTCCGCAAGGCGCTTAAGGAGAAGGGCGGCGAGAATCTGCCCGAGCTTATCGGCCAGTTCGGCGTCGGCTTCTACGCGGCGTTCATGGTTGCCGACAAGGTTCGCGTCGTCTCAAAGAAGCGCGGTGGAGATGCGGCGTTCATGTGGGAGTCCGATATGAGCGCGGAATATACGATTTCCGATTCCGTCCGCGACGATTACGGCACGAGCGTGATGCTTCATCTGCGCGACGAGCATGTGGAATACCTCGACCGCTGGCGCGTCGCCGAGCTCATCAAGAAGTATTCCGATTTTATCTCCGTGCCGATCTATTTCTCTCAACTCGATATTCCTGCCGATGAGAAGAAGGAGGATAAAAAGCGCCGCGAAGAAGACGAGGCAAAGGCGCTTAATACGATGGTCGCCCTCTGGAAGCGCGCTAAAAAGGACGTCAAGGACGAGGAATACGCGGAGTTTTACAAGCACTTGACCCATGACTGGGACGAGCCTTTCGAGACGATTCCGTTTTCCGGCGAAGGCCAGGTCGAATTCAAGGCGCTTCTCTTCATTCCGAAGAAGGCGACGATGGATATTTATATGCCCAACCAGAAGCGCGGGCTTTCGCTTTATGTGAGGAACGTCTTTATCGGCGATGATATTGAGATGCTTCTTCCGAGCTATCTGCGTTTCGTAAAGGGCGTTGTCGATTCGAGCGATCTGCCGCTCAACGTTTCGCGCGAAATGCTTCAGGACGATGCGGTCATCGCGAAGATCAAGAGCGCGGTCACGTCGAAGATTCTTTCGTCTCTCGAGTCGATGAAGAAGGACGAGAAGAGGTACAACGAATTCTGGAATGCGTTTGGCACCGTTCTTAAAGAGGGTGTTCACGTCGATTATTCGAACGCCGAGAGAATCAAAAAGCTTCTTAAATGGCCGTCCGCCCGCAATGATCCGGGTAAGAGCGTCTTTCTTGAAGATTATGTAAAAGACATGGGCTCCGAGCAGAAGGATATTTATTATATTCTCTCCGAGCGTGAGGACGACGCCCGAAAGGCTCCGCAGCTCGAGGCCGCCCGCAAGCACGGATGCGACGTTCTTCTTTTCTGCGATCCCGTCGACGAGTATCTTACGGAGTCTCTGCGCGAATTCGACGGTAAAAGGTTCGTCGACGTCGGCCGCGGCGACGTGAGCTTCGGCAGCGAGGCGGAGCAGAAGGCCGAAAAGGATGCGAACGAAAAAGCGTCGAAGGAACTTAAGGGCTTTCTCGAGTCCGTAAAGACGGAACTCGGCGACAGGGTTTCGGACGTGAGGGTCTCGACCAGACTTACCGATTCGCCGTGCTGCCTCGTCGCCAGAGAGAACGCTCTTTCTCCGTCGATGGTGCGCATGATGCGCGCGATGAAGAACGAGGTTCCCGAAGAGAAGCGGATACTCGAACTGAACGCCTCTCATCCCCTCGTAAAGAAGGTCGCCGACATGAAGGGCGAAGAGCTTTCCGACGCCGTGACGCTCCTTTACGACGCAGCGCTCATCGCAGAGGGTTCGCCCGTCACCGACGGAGCGCGCTTTACGAAACTTCTCGCCGCTCTCATGCTTAAATAATTGTGCTATAATATAAACTTACGGCACGCGCTTAGGATGATCTGTTTCCGACAGCGCTTCACGAGCGTGAAAATATATAGGATCTAACACATAACAAGGAATAAAAAATGACGACAAAAATAATGGCTGCCGCATTAAGCGTGCTTGCTGCAACTTCACTGATTGCCGCCGACGCCGCGCCCAAGCGCGAATATCCCAAAACGACTAAAGAGCTCGCTGCGTTGCCGCGTCTTCCTACGACTAAGACTCCCGTTCCCGAGGATGCCGGCATCTATATCGGCTCCGGCGTCTATCCCAACCACGGCAAGATGCTTACCGGCGGCTTCTGCTTCACATACTGGGAGCCCGGCACTCTCGACCCTACAGGCGCCGTCGAGCTTTGCGTCAAGGAGCAGGTCGGCAATACTCTCCAGTTCTGGCGCGGCAACGAGATTCTCCGAGATCTCTGCCGTCTTGCCAAGGAGAAGGGCCTTTATTCGACCTGCATCTATTCGCGCGGCGAGCGCGGAATTCCTCATGTGATTACCAACGAGCTCGGCGCGACGTGGCTCGGTTACGACTTCGGCGAGAAGTTCTCGTTCGCCCTTGATGATTGGGGCGATCGCGGTCAGACGCTCGAAACGATCGCCGCCGATTACATGAAGCGCGTCCGCGCCCATGTGGACAAGCTTCACGACATGGGCTGGGGCAACGTTATGGCGACATCCGCCAACTTCGGTCTCGATATCGAGGTTGCCGCCGGCGTTGAGATTCCCTGCACAGAAGACTTCCCCTTCGGTAGCCTTACGCTCTCCTCGTCGCTCGGTCGCGGTCTTTACCGCCAGTACAACCTGCCGATGTGGGGTGCTCACCTCGCGCATGAGTGGTACAGTTGGATTCCCCACAAGAATCCTTACAAGATGAAGACCCTTGAGACGGCTTTCTACCTCAAGTACATGACGGGTGCCAAGATCATCATCAACGAGTCCGGCAACTGGCAGCTTCAGAGCTCGCTTTGCGAAGACTCTCCGATGTCCAAGATGCCTAAGCCGATCAGAAAACTCAACATTCCCGTTACTGACGAGATGCGTAAGAAATATGTCGAGCCTATCATGCCTGAGGCTAAGAAGAAATTCCCGATGCTCGACTACCGCTCGCCCATCGCGACTAAGTATCGTAAGATCATCTCCGATTTCTACAAGTTCTGCCTTGAGCATCCCGCTCCCGCCGGTCAGCCTGAAGCTACCTGGGCGATTGCGAAGGGCAACCTTGACTTGGGCGGTGCGGGCTACGCTCCTGCCGCTGTAATTTGCGGTGCGGTTGAGCTCGCCAAGAAGAATCCCAACTGGATGGCCGGTACGCCTGAAATGAGCTGGGGCACGGTTTTGAATTCCGTCATGCCTAAGCCGCCGATGCTCGCGCCCAATAAGAACATCCACTTCTCGGCGACCCCTTACGGCCAGTGCGATATCGTTTCGTTCGCCGCCGACAATGTAACAGCCGATCACCTCATCAACAACTATAAGGTCGTTATGTTCGGCGGCTGGAACACCTGCTCCGAGAAGCAGTACAAGGTCTTGAGCGAATACGTCAATCGCGGCGGTATTCTCGTCATCGGCCTTTGCCACCTCTCGACCGACAACAAGCGCGAGTATCTCGATATGAAGCCCGAGAAGCTCGTAAACGGCGGTGATTTGAGCGAGCTTTGCGGCCTTAAGGTCGTTGGCATGTCGAACCGCAAATGGTGGGCCACCGGTCCCAGCGAGAAGCCGAACGAGCTCGGTTTCGTCGCCCGCCGCCGCTTCGGCAAGATGATGGTTTCTCTCGGTAAAGTCGAGTTTACCCAGGATCCTTCGAAATATGAGGAAATCGCGGTCGACGACGAGGATGGCGAACCCTTCATCCTTCGCTGCCAGAAGGGCAAGGGCCAGGTCTTCCTTATGAACTGGTGGAATTATCCCGCCGCCTGCAACACCGACATCGGTTGCGGTGCCGAGATCGCCGATATCGGCATGGTCGGCTACCTTTATCAGCACGCCGCCAAGCTCGGCCGCGGTAATGTGTACATCACAGGTAACGACTTCGAGAATCCTGATGAGGATTGCCGTTGGATCGTCTACTCCTACTTCCCTGACGCCGGCAAGATCTACATGCTCAACCTCGACTACAAGAACGAGAGAAAGTGCGTGCTTCAGCAGTTCGGCGACAAGGACTTTATCACTCTTAATCCCGGCGAATTCAGAATTATCGATTCTGTAAAGCTTCGCCCCGAAGAGAAGCTGAACGTAGAGTAAGATGCGCTCTGTTGTAGTAACAGGGGGCACGACGCGACTAGGCGCGGCGATTGCTGAACATCTTGAAACCCTAGGATGGTATGTTATCCGCTCCTCGCATCGTAATGATGCAGGGGCGGATATTGTTGTAGACCTCTCACGCCGAGGTGGAGCCGAAGAGCTGTACGCAGCGGCTGTTTCGCTTTTAGGCGGCAAAGAGCCTGATGCGCTTGTAAATAACGCAGCGCTTTTTGCGCTTGACGATACGGATGTAATGGCGCTTAATTATAATGCCCCGAAGCGTCTAATCGAGTTGATGGCCGAGCGTCAGAAGACTGGCGCAGTGGTGAATATTCTAGATTCCCGTATTTTAAATCATGCGCCATCGACGCCCTATGAAAAATCTAAGGCGTCTTTAAGGGACTGTACTGTTGAATACGCTAGACGATATTCGGAGGTTCTGCGTGTGAATGCTGTTGCACCAGGTCCCGTGCTTGCGCCTGTAGATGTGCATGAACCGGCCGGATCAACTCCTTTAGGACGGCCGACTCCCGGTGATGTGGCGGCGGCTGTTGCATTTCTTCTGGAAGCGCGGGCAACTACCGGATGCATTATCCCTGTAGATGGAGGCCAGGCGGTGTAACTTTGACTTTTTACACTAAATTCCGTATAATTTATGATTAATATGAATAGATAATAATAAATAAACTTAATTATGAAAAACTTAAAATTCCTTACTTCATTTATGTCTGCTGTGGCATTGGGTACTCTTGCGTTTGCAGACGATTCGGTAGATATTACAAAATTTTCCTTGAAAGACGGGACGAAGGTCGCTGCGGTTGTTTATGTGCCGACGAACGCGACAGGTAAGGTTGCCGCCGAGCTTACGCTCTCGCCTTATAGAAGAACTCGTATCGCTAAGCACATGAATAAAAAGCGCTACGATCAAATTGGTTTTGCTAATGTTGGTGTTGACTGGCGCGGCACTGGTGGTAGTGAAGGTAAGTTTAATCCTTATGGTCCTGACTTCCCGATTGACGCGGGGGATGTTGTTGATAATATTGTTGCAAAACAGCCTTGGTGTAACGGTAAGGTCTTTATGGTCGGAGGATCGTACCCTGGCGCTACACAGCTCGCTGCAATGCGTGCCGGAGCTAAAAAGCTCATAGCTTGCGCTCCGAGTGTAATGACGCTCGATCCTTATTCGCTTTACTTTTCGAATGGTGTTAGAGTAGATATCTTTAAGAGCGGCTGGCATATTAAGTTCGCTGGTAAAGAGGCGTATGATGAACTTTCTAAGCATGACGATCCTAATGATCCTTATTGGACTTCGAGAGCTGATCTCGGTAAGCTCGATGAATGCAAGGCTTCGGTCTTTTATCAGGGCGGCTGGTTCGATATGATGGGTGCTGAGACGATGAGCACTTATAATACCTTGAAGCGTAACGGTCGACGCGTCTTCTTAAGACAGGGACCTTGGGCGCATGGCGTTAATGTGTTCGCAGGCGATATTAATTATAAGTTATTAGGTGGCCGAGTAACCGAGGACTTAGAGCTCGACTTCCTCCATAAGATTGTTCGCGGTGAAAAACCCTCGACTGACAGTATGCCCGGCCAGATTCTTCTTTATGTTATGGGCCGTAACGAATGGTGCTTTGTTGATGCTTGGCCTGTCAGCGGCACAATGCCTACCGACTGGAATTTCGGCAAGGGATCAAAGTCCTTTAAACACGATCCGAAGAACCCCGTGCCTTCCTGCGGCGGACGTCTGACCCCGGGCGGTGGTCAGATGGAGCAGTCTAAAATCGCCGCGCGCAAGGACGTGATCAGCTTTGAGGGCGAAACCCTTACGGATGATCTCGACATAATCGGCGACGTTTACGCTAAGGTTGTTTTATCGTCGACGGCAAACTCCGCCGATGTTGCGATCAAGCTTATCGACGTTTATCCCGACGGCAAGGCGTACAACGTCGTCGATTCCATCTGCCGCGCGAAGGATTTGAAGCCGGGCGAGAAGAGAGTTCTCGAGTTCAAGGTTGATTCGACGGCTTACAGATTCTTCAAGGGGCATAAGCTTCGCGTTGACATCGCCGGTTCAAGTGCACGTCACTACGAGGTCAATCCCGCAGCGGGTGAGACGACGATTTACGCCGACGGATCGAAGTTCATTCTGCCTGTGATTCCGAGCGGAAATAAGAATGTTATTCCAATGAAGTGACAAGCCCGGGACGGGTTGTATAATGGATCGCAGATCCTTTATTGAGGCGATGGGGCTTTGCGCGGTGAGTGCTCTCGCGCATCGCTCTTTCGCTTATGTCGGGGGTAAATTCTGCGAAACGGGTGAAGCGCTTCAACATCTCGGTTCCGGCAAGCGCCCCAATGTTATTCTTGTCCTGTGCGACGATCTTGGGTGGGGCGATATTGGATATTGGCAGAACAAGCGAAACGCTCAGAACAGGATTTCTACCCCAGGGCTCGATAAGATGATCCGCGACGGCGTCGTCTGCACAAACGCCTATACGACGGCTCCCGTCTGCGCACCGGCCCGCGCGTCGATGATTACCGGCAAGCATCAGGGCCACTGCAATCTCCGAGACAACATGTTCGATCGCCCGATCGCGACCGATCTTACGATCGCCTCGGTAATGAAGGCTGCAGGATATTCGACCTGGCATATCGGCAAGTGGGGTATCGGCGGCGGATACGAAAGCAACGGCGAGAAGCGCGTCGCGATGGCGTGTGACGCCGGGTTTGATTATTCCTACGGTTATCCCGGCCATTCCCACGGGCATTCCTTCTATCACTGGGAGCCTAAGAACGTCGATTGGCGCACCCACAGAGGCGAGTCGCCCGTTATCGAGAATGTTTCCGGCGAGGTGAAGGCCGACGAAAAACTTTTAAACCGTTATAAATCCCTTTCGACCGGGGCGTGCGATTTTGAGCGCGACGAGGAAGGTTCGTACTACCGCAGGCTCATTGCGGACAGTGAAGTTAAATACTGCTACGATACGGATCTTTTTGCCGCTAAAATCAAACAGCTCGTAAAAACTCATCTTGAAGATGCGGAGGAGAAAAATAAGCCGTTTTTCTGTTACGCCTGCTTTACGACGGTTCACGGTACGGGAAATTCGTGCGGCTTGAGCGCAGTTGCCGAAATGGATCTTTCGAGCGGTTATACTTTGCATATTCCGCCGAGCGGAGCGGAACCGTCCGGCGCCGACGGGAACGGCAAGGCGTACGGGACGGAAATCGATTATCCCTCGCTTGATAAGTCTGATGCCGAATGGGGCGGAGGCCTTAAGTGGGAGAAGAACGCGAAAGGCCATCTCCCTTTTAAGGGTACGCGCACGACCGCCAATAAAGGCTACAATCCGAAGTACATCGATTTTAAAAAGTATCCCGCCTTTCAAGGACGCTACGCGACCGCGGTTACGCGCCTTGACGCCGCTATAAACGACATCAGGAATTTCCTTGAAGTTAAGGGGCTTGATAAAAATACGCTTATTATTTTCACTTCCGACAACGGCCCCGCCGCTGAGCATCTCGGAAGATGGACCCCGGAGACAATGGATTCCAACGGGCCATTCACGGGGATGAAGCGTTGGATTTACGAGGGCGGCTTAAGAGAGCCCGCAATAGCCGTGTGGCCCGGAACGATTCCTTGCGGCGGGGGAGATAATCCGCGAGGGTGTTCGAGACCTTTTCAGTTTCCCGCATGGATGGCGACGCTCGCGGATGTGGCGGGGCTTCCGCAGCCGGCTCATTGCGACGGCATTTCAATTTTACCGTTCCTTACAGGTCAACCGGGGCCAAATCCCTGTCTGGAATCGGCGCGCATATACGCTGAGTATGTGGACGGCGGCTCGGGACAGGGCTTCGGGTTTGAGCAGATGGTCCGCGACGGCGATTTTGTTCTTTTGCGCAACAGCGGCAGAAAGAACGGGGTAGAACTTTATAATGTCGTAAAAGATCCCGCCCAGCGCGTCAATCTCGCGAATGACGGTGCGTACGCCGAGCGTGTGAAGATTATGACGGATATGCTCGCTCAATCGCGCATTCCATGCTCTAAGGTAGGCGACGCGTTCGGCGCTAAGGGTTACGCCAACAATACGCCGGGGCGTATAGAGGCGGATACGCTCGCGATTCCGAAAGCGGCCGTCTTGCAAAGAGTTCCTGTCTTAAACAGCAAGACGCGCGAATTGTCGTATATCGTTCAATTTTTCGAAAAAGGAGCCGAGGACTGGCCCTGGGTCCCTAACTTCCGTACGATGAAGGCCGACGGCGGGACGTTTCTGCTGAATCTCAAGGATATGAAGGCGATGTTCAAGACCCATAAGGGAGCCTTCGGTGCCGCGATTGACGGATTTATATATGTGCCTGAAACAGGCGATGTCACTTTCAGCGCGAAGGGCGCGGGCGGATGTCAACTTTGGCTTCACGAGGCGCATATTTTCGAGTACGAGAAGGGCGATCTGATTGAGGGTAGATCGATAACGCTTAAACTAGAAAAGGGTGTGCATCCGTTCAGGCTGTATCTTACGACCGACGACGGGTATGAAGCGCTCGCAAAGGTTACTTCCGCATTTTTCAAAATGTGAGTGTAATCCCCATTGATTACTTCTGGAATATCCCCAGTTTTTAGGATTGAATTTTCGTTGTATGCCTGATTTCATTAGAAGGAACTGATGTTTTATCGTCTAAAAATCTGAAAAAGCGATTCCGCGTCTCTACAACAGTAATAACCATAACCTCTAGAGGCGGCTCCGCCGCGAAACACGAAAGTTGAGTTAGTGACGAATCGCGCTACTGCGCGATTGAAGTGTCGTTGTGCGCACTCACCATGAGGCTTCGCCTCGGTGGTGCGCCCAACGCCTCTTCACCCTATCGGGTTTCGTCACTTAACTCAAACACTAAAGCGGCACTTCGTGCCGACACAAACACGCCTCCTTCGGAGGCCACA
>JAGCJE010000119.1 GCA_017648225.1 Kiritimatiellia bacterium
ATCATCCGAAACGCGGGTGCTGCCGAGGGAAACTGTCGTCCCAATCGCAATATACGCATTCTCGGGCGTAACGGCGCAGTTCTTTCGGGAGGAAGGCGTAATCATTATCTGCCGCGAAGATCCGGAGATCCCAACGGCTGGCGTTCGGTGGGAATACTTCTTTGTGATGTTTCTGATTATGAAGTCGCCGGTTTTAAAATGGATGAAACGCAGTGTTGGGCGATTTCTCAGGAGCGCTGCAGCAATGGTTATCTCCATGACATCGTCTTCAATTCGAGTGATGCGATGTTCAATCAGGACGGTATAGACCTGCGCAAAGGATGCCACGATATTTTAATTGAGAATATTTCCGGGCGGACTGGAGATGATACCGTGGCGCTGACTGCTTTAAGAGACGCACCCGGCGCCAAAGCGACCAGATGCGGGATGCAAATCGGCGGGAATGAATATCGCGGTGAAAAAGACGATATTTACAATGTGACGATACGCAACATCCGTTCTCGTTCGTCCGGAGGACACAGCATTATCAGGCTTTTGTGCTGCGACGGCATCAAGATGCGCCACATAAAAATCGATGGAGTGGAAGATATCGCCGCCGGTAATGAAAAAAGAGCCAAATCAGTTATTCGCATAGGGGATGCGCACTACAGCCGTACCCGTGCGCCGAGAATGGGCGAGATGCACAATATCGAAGTGAAAAACGTAAAAACGTCCGGCGGGAACGCAGTTGTGATTAACGCTCCTTTATGTGACAGTTCATTCACCGCTCTTGATTTGCCGAAAAACGTTAGGTGCGTTAAAATCAATGCTCCGCTTGAGCGTGTTAAGTTTGATTCGCCTCAGTCGGATAAATCGGTTCTCAATGCGCCAAGTGATCGCAAGCGCTATATGTTTAACGATGTGAAAGTTCCCGTAAAGGTTTTTTATGACGCCGCCTACCCTATCGAGAAGGGGGTTGATTGCCGCGTTGCGGTAATCTTGATTCACGGTTGGGGCGGGCATGTTCGGACGCTCTTGCCGATTTTCAATTCGGCGCTTGCGGAGCGAGCGGCGGGGCTTGAGACGACGCCTTATGTGATCGCGCCGATGTTCCCGAGGCGCGAAAGTCTTGCTAAGAATCCCGACGAGTCTGATGACGGGAGAGCCGTTTGGAATGATTCGTGGGCCAATAAGACTAACGAAGAGCCGGGCTCAGCTTTAGACGATTGGCGCGGCGGAGGCGATGCTAATGGAACATCTTTCAGTTCATACGATTACATCGACCGCATTTTGGATAAGTTGTGCGACAGGGCTCTTTATCCTTGTTTAGAAAGGATCGTGATAGCCGGATTCTCGGCCGGTGGGCAGTTCGTCGGGCGTTATGCGGCGATCGGGAAGGGGAATGTTCGCGAAGGCGTTAAGTTGGACTATATCGATATGTCTCCGTCAACGGAATTTCTGTTCGAAAAGGACGATCCTTGGCTTTACGGTCTTAAAGGTCGTCCCAGATACGCTGACGGTCTTACCGATGATGATATCATGAAAAATCTTTGTTCCCGCCGCGTCTGGCGCGGATGCGGCAGCGAAGATACGCTCGGCCGTCCGTATACGGCGCTTGATATGACACCATGTGCCGTTAAGCGGGGGAGCAACAGGCTTGAACGCTTCAAGAACTTCGAGAAATATCTCGATAAATATCCAGAGTGGAAGAAGCAGGTTTCGTTTCACGTCTTCAAGGGCATCGGCCACAAAGAGGATTTGGCGTATCCGACAAAAGAAGTCTTAGACTTTATATTCGAGAGGTAGTTTCAGTCCTGTTTGATGCGCCAGATTTTCGGGGACATTCCGAAGCGTTCCTTGAAAAGGTGAGAGAATCTGTTTTGGCCAGAAAAGCCGGAGCGCTTGGCTATTTCGGAAATAGAGTAGCTCGTTTTGCGTAAAAGGCGTTTCGC
>JAGCJE010000120.1 GCA_017648225.1 Kiritimatiellia bacterium
AAAAGAAATGCCGGGCCAACGTATCCCATGCCTCTCGACATGGTACAAACACATCAACGTTGGAGATGTTGGTGTCAGGTACGGTGAAACACCTTATCATCCGAAGAAGAAGCCGAAACGACCTAAACCACATCCAGCTATGACCGTTCCTGGTCGACTAATGCTCAATGAGCGTCCAGCAGGCGCCAAAAACCGTAGCAGATTTGGACATTATGAGATGGACACGATCGTCTCATCTACAAGCGGCAGAGGCGGTCTACTCGTACTCATTGACCGTAAGAGCAGGCGCTACGTAATTGAGCTTTTAGCACACGTAACACAAGATGATGTTGTAGCCGCACTTAAACGGATGATTACCCGAAAAGCTATTAGTAATGTAATCTCCATCACAACCGATAACGGCTGTGAATTTTTGGATCCAGATAAAATCAAGTCCGTTGTAGGTTGCAATGTCTACTACACGCGCGCATATGCCTCTTGGGAGAAAGGCTCCGTCGAAAACTGCAACAAGCTCGTACGCAGATGGTATCCTAAAGGAACCGACTTCGCAAAGTGCACAACCGCAGAAATGCACCATCTGGAAAAGATTATCAACTCAATTCATAGAAAGCTACTTGATGGGAAAACCGCATATGAATATGACACATCCTACAACAAAGCCGCATAAAGAAAGAGCCTTCAAATGAGAATGTTTGAACTATTACCAAGACCCCTCGGAGCCATCTTCAGAAAATTGACTCACTTGACTTGCAATTTGCCTAGCAAATTAAAAAAGACCGCCGCTGGAGCGACGGTCTTTCTTTTATTAAGCTTAATAACGGATTAAGCTTCGACTGGGGCCTGCTCGTCAAGAATCGTGATTTTGAACTTGACGACGACGCTCTGACCGAGGTCGATGGCAGCCTCGTATTCGCCGACTTCGCGGAGCGAGTCTTCGATGGATAGCTGGCTGCGTTCAAGCGCAACACCGCGATTGGCCTCGATGGCGGCGAGAATATCGGAGACGCTGACGGCGCCATAGAGCTTCTTGCCGTCGGTCGTGGCGGCAGAAACTGTGAGCTCGAGCTTTTCGAGCTTCTTGGCGACTTCGAGAGCGGCCTTCTTCTCTTCGGCGGCGCGGGCGGCGCGCTCGGTCTCGAGCTTTTTAAGACGACGCTTGGCGGCTTCCGTGGCGACCGCGGCGAGACCCTGAGTGAAGAGGTAGTTGCGGGCGTAACCGGGGGCGACCTTGACGATCTCGCCGGCCTTGCCGAGCTTCTTCACGTTATCCATGAGCATAACTTCAATAGCCATTTTCGAACTCCTTTCGATTAAGCCATGAGGCCCATGTTGCGCGCACGCTTTACACCCTGGCGGATCTGGCGCTGCTGAGCGGCGGTGACGCCGGTGATGCGAGCGGGAAGAATCTTACCGTAATCGGTGATGTAATAGCTGAGCGTTTCAATATCGTTGACGTCGATCTGATCCTTGGGACCGAGCGGCGGACGCTTTCTCGCGGCGAATTCTTCACCTGCAGAGCTGTTGGATTTTTTGAAAGCCATTTTGGTTTCCTCTGTATAGATTGTTATTTACGTGTATCAGAACGGGACATCATCAGGGTCGCTCTCAAGCGAATTAGGCACGATAGGCGCCTCATGACGCTGGGGACCGCCGCCGAGGCGATCACCCTGCGGGAGGAACTTAATCGTAGAAGCTCTGACTTTGAGCTTCTGGTGCTTGACACCGTCCTTTTCCCATGAATCCATCTGCAAACGACCCTCGACGAGAATCGTTCTGCCCTTTGACAGGTACTGCCCGCACAATTCGGCAAGTTTATCCCAGGCGTCGACATCGACGAACACGGGAAACTCCTGAATCTGACCGTTACGGTCTTTGCGGCGCTCGTTGACGGCAATGCCGAGACGGGCGACTTTCATGCCGCTCGAGCCGGTTGCACGAACATCGGGGTCGCGCGTCAGATTACCCATCAGGATCACTTTATTGAAAGAGGCCATAACCCGTTCCGTTCTTTTTACGCTTCAACTGCGGTCGCGGCAGCCGCGGCGGCAGCGTCCTTCTTGGCCTGACGTTCGGCGCGGGCCGCACGTTCCTCGACGAGCTTGGCCTCACGGCGCTCGTCAACCGCGAGAATCTGAACGCGGAAGACTTCTTCGACGAGACGGTAGCGGGCGAGAAGTTCGGAAACCTTGGCGGGATCGAGCTCCATGCGGACCTTCACGTAAACACCGCTGTCCTTCTTGGACATCGGACGGGAAAACATGCGCTTTCCGAGAGACTCGGTCGTAAGCACGTTGCCGCCGACGCGGGCGACCTCGGCGAGAGCCTTCTCGAGGTTGGCGTTCAAGGCATCATCCTTGGAGATGCCGACGAAGATATAGAGAGCATCATACTTCTTCATTACTTCTTCTCCTCATCCTTACCCTTCTTGATCACGTCAGGCGACTTGTCGCCGGCGGCGGAGGCCGCATCGGCCGGAGCCTTGACGACGGCAACGGCGAGCTCGCCGCGCGTAACAATCGTCTGCTTCTCACCGAGCTGGAGGTCACGGACGAAGAGCGTCTGATCGAGACCGAGCTGGGAGACGTCGATGAGGAACTTCTCGGCGATGTCTTCGGGGAGGCAGTCGACTTCGATCGTACGGAGAGCCTGCTGAAGAATACCGCCGCCGATCTTGACGCCGACGGATTCGCCGGTCAGGTAGATCGGTACTTTTACGCGAACCTTCTCGGTGAGAGAAACTTCGCTGAAATCCACGTGAATGGGAGTACCGGCGAGAACGTCGTTCTGCATTTCGCGCATAAGCGCAGGTACTTCCTTACCGTCCATGTCAAGCGTGACGAGGAGCTGCTTGCTCGCGCGGCCGCGCATTGCCATCATGAAGTCGTGGGCAGGAAGCTTGATGAGTTCCGTGCCGCCCTTCTTCATCTTCATCACCGAGCCGGGAATCATACCCGTACGGCGCAAACGGCGAACAGCACCGGTACCCTGTTCGGTACGGACAGCCGCCTTGATTTTGATCTGAGCCATTTTTTACCTTGGTTTTTTGGTTACTGTCACGTACTCTCGCGCACGCGCGCTACACTCCGCGACAAAACGCCGAATATTATACCAAATTTATCATATCTGCCGCAATAGCGAATATTCCCATTTGCTTTCTGTTGTAGAGACCCTAAAATCACTTGATATAAAAAAGGAATCAATCGGGCGAACCCGATTGATTCCTTTCATGCAGGCGTGCGGCCTGCGTTCTACGCATATCGCAGATTCCGGCTTCAGCGGTTGGTCGCGTACAAAGGACCGAAGTTCCTGCAGGCGCGGTAATCGGCACCCGTCGGATCGTCGCTCGCGCCGAAGAGACCCCAGCAGTGAGGCTGGAAGACCTTGTCTTCATCGACGTTGTGCATCGCGACCGGAATACGGAGCATCGAGGCGAGCGTAATGAGGTCGGCGCCGATATGGCCGTAGGCGATCGCGCCGTGGTTCGCGGCCCAGGCGTTCATCACAGAATAGACGTCCTTGAAGAAGCCCTTGCCCGTAAGACGCGGCGTAAACCATGTGCAGGGCCATTCGGGGTTCGTACGGAGCATGAGCGTCTCCTGCTGCTTGTCGTCGAGCGTGGTCGACCAGCCCTCGGCGATCTGAAGGACGGGGCCCTGGCCCTTGACGAGCGCAAGGCGGATCATCGTAAGCGGCATACCCTTCGGGGTGAGGAACGACGAGCTGAAGCCGCCGCCGCGGAAGTATTCGACGCCTGCGGGAACCCACTTCGTCGCCTTGAGCGTTGCATTAATGTCCTTCTCGGTGACATCCCACCAGTTCTTAAATACGCTCTTGCCCTTCTCCTTCATCTCGCCCGCCGCGTCGAGACAGCAGCTGCCGGAGTTGATGAGGTGGATGATGCCGGCCTTGGCGTCCTTAGGAAGCCCCTTGCCCGTTGCGCGCTTGACGGCGGCGTCGGACCAGTAGGTGCGAACGTCGGCGAACATCGCGGCCTTGTTCGTGAGAAGCCACTGGAAGAGCATACAAACGCCGTTAAGCGCATCGTTCTCGGTCGCGAGAATCTGAGGCATCTTCTTACCGTTCCAGTCGAAGGAACTATTGCACATAACCTCGGCGACGTCACCGTTCGGCCAGTGATCGGTCCACTGGCGCTGACCCTGGAAGCCGCCCGCGATCGCGTTGCGCCCGACGGCCTCTTCGCCGAAGCCCATCTCTGCGAGCTTCGGATTTCCGGCCATCATATCGCGGATGATGATCGACATCTTCGCGATGAACTCCCAGTCGGCGTCCTTCTCGGCGCGGGACTTCTGGATAGCCTTGGGATTGTAATCCTTGCCCTCCTTGAGATTCTTGCGCATCCACTTGAGAGCCTTCTCGTACTCCTCCTTGTCGTAGATACCCTCTTCCATGCGGCGGAGAATCTCGCACTCGTCCATATTCTCGGTGGCAAGGCCGAGGTAATCCTGCATGAAATCAACGTCGACGAAGCTGCCGGCGATACCCATCGAGGAAGTTCCGATCGAAAGATAGCTCTTACCTTTCATCATCGCGACGGCTAAACCCGCCTTGGCGAAACGAAGAATCTTCTCGGCGACGTCTTCGGGAATCTTCGCGGATTCGTCGCGGTTCTGGACCTCATGACCGTAAATGCCGTAGGCGGGCATACCGCGCTGGGCGTAACCGGCGAGCATGCAGGCGAGGTAAACGGCACCAGGGCGCTCCGTGCCGTTAAAGCCCCATACGGCCTTCGGAATCTGCGGATCAAGATCCATCGTCTCGGTGCCGTAGCACCAGCAGGGAGTGACCGAGAGCGAAACGCCGACGTTATTGTCGCGAAACTTGTTCGCACACATCGCCGCCTCGAAGCGTCCGCCGATCGTCGTATCGGCGATAACGCATTCAACGGGCGAGCCGTCGGGATACTTGAGATTGTCGGAAATGAGTTTTGCGGCTGCCTTTGCCATATCCATCGTCTGAACCTCGAGAGATTCGCGAACGCCGCGCCTGCGGCCGTCGATGATGGGGCGAATGCCGATTTTCGGAAAACCATTATGAGTCCAAACTGTCTGAGCCATTTTTATCTCCTTTTGAGAATTTTATACTGCGATAAGATTATATCAAAATACACTCTCCGTCACAATGCAGGATTACAACGATATCGTCTGATTGCGGAGGACGTTCTTGAACTCGTCGAACCTGAAAGATCGCACAGGAACTTCACCCGGGTATAGCGTCCGATTGGAATCGAACCGGAATCTGCCCTCGGCGATGTAATCCATCAGCTCTCTCACCCTCGCGTTCGCCATGTAAAGCGGCAAACGGCGCGTCCGCCCGTCATCATACGAAATAATCAATATATCGAGAGGCGAAACCTCAAGCGTCGCTACCCCGCGAGACGATTTAATGACAGCTCCCGCCGCCGTCTCTATGCGCCAGCGCGCGTTCGTCGAGCGCGGGTCCTCTATGACGAGACGTGTCTTTACGGGTTTAGGCGGAACGCTCGCGCGATCAAGCCACATGGGATTGGTGATAGCGGAGATTTTTATTGTCTGCTGAGGCACCGAGTGAGGATCGGCAACACCTTCACCGAATGCCCGCGCGACAAACCAACTGTCGCGCTTACGGCCTGGGAATTCAAATTTATAAGTCCCTTCCTTAACATTCGTCTTAACCGCACGCACCACACCGCCGCGACCGAGAATTTCCACGAGCGCGAGCTCGCTTTCGCCGGCCGCAGGAGCAGCATACACCGTTACGGCTATCTTGTCGTCCTTCTCTTCAAGCTTCATAAGCCGCAGATCCGGTCCCGAGGACATAACGACATTAAAGGATTTTACAGCCGACTTGATTTCGTCCACGCTCGGCGCATGATCGCACGACAAAATGTAATTGAGAAGCCGCTCGTCCTTCTTCCCGATTATCCCGTGGGCCGGCGAAGAATCCTGTTCCGCAAGCCCCGGAACGCGATATCCCATGTCGAGAATCGCAAACCAGAGATTCTGATAATCGCGGTGATACGCGTCATAGCCCATTACCGTAAGTCCGTCCAATCCGCCGTCGGCAAAAAGCTGAACGGGCATGTCGGCGGCGATATTGGTCACGAACGGCCCTTTAGGATCGCCGTCTTTGGTCCACCAGCTCGTCGGATGAGCCCAGACCGCCAAAGCCCCCGCCTTGCGCTGTTCGGCAACGACCTCGCCATAGCTGCGTCGGATATGAGCCTTCCCGGTCAGAGGATTGATATCGCACGAGGGATCGTCCAACTCGTCATCCGTGAACGCGGTGCGTCTGTCCTGGCTATAATCGTGCCATCCGGAAACAATCGGACTGTAGCCGAGATACCAGATGTGGCCGTAGCGGTTTTTAGGCGTTTCGTTATCGAGAAAAAACGTCGTCCCTGAACATTCGTTCGAAACGGACGCAAGCATCGCGCATAAATCCGCCTTGTCCACAAAGTCCTCGTCCTTAAGCTCGCCCGCGTAATAACGGTGGCGGTCCTGACGCTCGCAACGGATCATCCTCGACGCCTGGAGCGGCGTCCACGGCGAACCGATGCCGAACGCCTTTACGTCATGTCTGCGAACCCACTGGACGAGATTCGAAATCGAAGTTTCGAACGGCACATTCCTTTTGCGGCACATGTGGGAATGCGCGGCGAAAGCGGCACGAGGCGACGGCGCTTCGGCGAAAGCCGCAGTCGAGAATAAAACGGCGGCAGAGATCAACAAAAACTTTTTCATGGCTTAACCCAATAACCGGGCAATGTACGAATATCGTCGGCAGGTTTACGGTTGTAAACACGCGCAGGAACCTTATACCCTTCAGGTAAAATATAGGCTAAAACAGCCGCCGGCGGAAGAATCGTCTCCCAAACAGTATACTCGCTGGCGGCGACTGAGTATCTCTCAATGTTCGCGTAACGTCTCCAGATCGGCCAGACGCCGATGTTATCGAAGCCGTAAACGAGCTTCTTCGCATCCTGGTTTACGCCGAACGTCCAACGGTACGGAGTAATACCGGCGACATATTCGCCGATACCGTCCGCGTAACTTTGAAGATCCAAAAACTTAACCGGATAGACGACTCCAAGTCCGCTCGTGAGAGTTTCGCCTTTGGGGTTTACGCCGTTATGAAAATCGTTGGCGAGATAAACGCCTTCGAGAAAACGGCTGTCCCCGGTGCAGGCGTGAGCGTAGACGAGCGTCTGGGCGCGGCGCATCGGGTGGCAATTCCCCCAGCTCATCGTGTGGACATATCCGTGGTCGCTGCGGAACCACGATGTGCGATACGGATACGCCTCTTCCAAATTCTTAAGCATACCTTCCGCCTCGTTGATTCTGCGGCGCTTAAAATTCTTGGCGTATTTTTCAATTTCGGGAACAAGCGGTTGATCCTTAAGCGCGAACTCCATGAGCTCGTAACCGTTCCAACCCCACGACGATTTATTGGTCTCGTGATTAAGTTTATCGATACGCTTTACGATCGAATCGAAATATTCGGTCTTGCCGGTCATCGCGGAGAGATTGAGAGCCGCAGTAAGCATAAGCCGCGGAGAATAATTCTCATCCTCCTTGAATACAACGTCGACGGCGTTTTCAGGAACCCACTTGTGGCTGACAAAACTCTTCATCTTCTTTTCGACAGGCGGATGGGTTTCAGCCCAGCGCCAGGCGCGCTCAGCCCGCTCAAGAAGTTTTTTAGCTATCTTTTCCTGTCCGGCGGCGCGATACGCACGGGCGACAAGAGCGACCGTGCCGGCAAAATCGTAGCACGAATTGTGAGTCGGCATCGAGATGAAATAAATATGGTTCGTGCTGTCGCGCTCCGGCCCGTCGTATTCGCCGCCGGGGTGACCGGTAGTCTCAATCCACGTTCCGATTCCGCCGTCGGACTGCTGGGCCTTTATCAGATGACGCACGCCCCAAAGCGCCTCGTCGAGAATATCGGGAATTCCATTGCCGGATTCCGGAATCGAAAGCTGACCGTCGAAAAATTTATCGGGATTAAGCAGGTACACTAGCGATAAAGCGCGAGGAATTATCAGGTGCATGGGACGGCGATCGTAGTCCGCCGCATCATGATAACCTCCGGGCAAATGCAGAACCTTGTTGGTATCGCACAATCCCATGCTGGCTTTGATCGTCGGAAAATGCTTGAACTTGTGAGGCTTTCCGTTCTTGGCAATGATGGGCTTGCCGTCCGCAGGAAACACCGTCGAACCATACGACCATTCATCCGGGGGATGAACGCCGCGATACACGTCCATGTGACAGGCATCCGCCGTCCATTGGGTCCATGGAGGGCGCTTTTCAATTCCGCAGCGCTTGTTAAAGAGGCCCTGCATGTGAACACCCCAGGCCTCGACTATCGCCTCGTTTGAAACTTTGAACGGCATACTGGAACCGATGCCATCGATCACAATGCGATATTCGCCTTCGGCAACGAGTTTCGTAAGATCGGCTTCCAAAACCTCCTCACCGGTAAGAGGAGTATCTTTTATTTTCGGATCTTCGCATCGGAGAGCGAGAGTACCTTCAAATTTAACCGCGCCGCTTGCACTGTCGACCACGCGAAACTTTTTACCCGCGAAACTTTTAAGCGGCAACGCTCCTGAATGGCCGAGCCACGTTCCGACATAGGCGTACTTGCGCGCTTTCGGCGCGTATCCGACCTGATTGACCTTAATGACCGGAGTAGAAGCGGCGGGGTCGTAAGTAAACTTGCCCGCAACGCCCAGATCAACAACAGCCCCCTTTTTCATCGCGGGAACTTTAATAAACGCATTGTGGATGACATCGGCCCCCCAGACCACAATTCGATTTCCATCCTTGTCGACATAGCGCTTAACGCCGTTGGCCTCGGCCCAGTACGAGAGAAATCCTTTAATCGTCTTTATTCTCTCGACAATCACCTGGCGGACATTTTTCTCGACATCGCGCTGGATTTCGGTACGCTTTCTTGCGAGCTGCCACTCCTGCAGTTTTGATCCGATAAGTTCAGCCTGACGAGGGTCGGCGAAAAAAGCCGTACTTTCGTCATCCGAGCCGTCAGCCTGAACGAGAATATATTCCGGCGTAAGCGCAGTAATCTTCCACTTCACTTCGCCGTGAACGAAAGGCGCCAAAGAAAGAGCCGCGACAACGACTAAAAGTTTTTTCATATTCCGCCCTTTCTTACTTAACGGATGATAACGCGCATACCCTCGGGGCGCAACTTAGGCTCTTGAGCGCCGACATAATTCGGATAGCCGCCGACGGCCGCCGAGAACGGATAATCACCCTTTCGGGCTCTCGGCCTCATAAAATCGGGCGAATTTACATCCGTCGACATAAAGCGCGGCGCTTCGGCAATGACGGTATTGTTCTCAACTTTCAAGCCCCTGGAAAGATCATATCCTTCAAGCGACAAAGCTTTGCCCGCAACAAAATTATCAGCCATATAAACGTTGTTTGTAAATGCGGCACCTCCGTCAGTCTTAAACGAAGAAGACGCATTTTGATTGAATTGAGGTTCGTCTTCCTGGAAAAGCGCGCCGCCTGTAGATAATACAATCATATTATCATACATTACAGGTCGCCAGCTTGATTTCATATTTACCGTAACATCAACAAAGTTAGTTGAACCTACAACCGTATTATGATGTATATACACATCTCCATGTAATCCATTATGTTCCTTTGTTATAAACGGCTCTCCAACATCTGTAACAAAAATATTGTAAGCGATTTCCGCCCTTGGCATTTCATTATACCCGCCAGAATTAGAATACATAGAGCGGCAATTGAACATTCTATTGGATACAAAAGTGAAATCGCAATCCAACTGCTTAACTGGATAATACATCCAATAACAGTTAGTAAAAACATTATTGACGATTTCTGTATCCTTACCGCACATAATAGTCGTCATTTGATTACTTGGAGATTTGCCTTCAAATCTGCAGCCGACAACTTTAACAAAGCGCCCGAGATCACTAACTCCTTGCTTTGCTCTTGAACCTACTGCACAATGTTTATCCTCGCCGCGTTCTACACTAGACATATCTCCTTGCTGAATGAACACGCAATTCTCAATAGTGACATAGTCACCAAAAACATCGACGACCCTCCCTTTTTTACCGAGCGAATCTCCATCGTACTGCTTATCATTATTTCCATAATAAGTGAAATCAAATCCACGAATCGTCACATAATCTGCACCTGTCGCGATCGCAAACACAGCGGGATTATTAGTGTTTGCATGAAGTTTAGGATCAATATCAACACAAACGCGCTCAGACTCAATTTCCGATCTTAATAAAATTTCACGCACATTGAACACAACCAGATCTTCCGCTGTAACAATCTTATATATACGATCTGCTCCTCCCTTAACATATACCGTGCCGTTTCTGCCGCAAGCGGCAACACCCTCGCGAATCGTCTTGAATGGATATTCTTTTGTACCATCACCCGTGATTTCAACATTCGCGTCAACATAGACATTTAGCATACTGACTTTTAATGCGCCAGAGGACAAATTAACTGAAATTTCTTTTCCTGTCACTATATCCTTAACCTTGACAGCTGGTTGATAATTCCCTGAATTTTCATAAGTATGCGACACAGAAGTCTCCCGGACCGGTGGATCGTATTGCCCATCACCGTCAAGATCCCATGAAACATCAACTTCTCCGACATTTTGAGAGTAGACAACTGTGAATGTAGCTTTTACAGGGGCAATAAGAGAATCATATTTAACCGTAAAACCATCTACCTGAAAATACTCCCCCTCTTGCGTCGCATCAATCGCCTTGGGCGGAACGGCTCCCACATATTCACTTGTAAACCCATCGGCCCCGGTCGCATTTGTAATCACCCATGGATATTTCTTAGAATTAATGCGATAATAATCTTCACTTGTTATATCCGTCGTATTCAAAAACTCAGGCGCCATTGCAAGAGCTCTGTTGTTTTCGCAAATCAGCCCGCCTCCATAAAGGTTGTAACCGTTTAAAAACGTAGCCGTGCCGTCTGAAAACGTGGCAGCATAATAGACATTGCCTTTTAGAAAAGGCTTTTTAGGTTCGTTATCTTCTACAAAAAAAGAAGTTGGCAGCAAACCTAAAGAATTTATTTCATGCTCGCGAATAATACTTCCACCTTCAGCAAGCACAATCAAATTATCAAACACCCACGGAGCCCAGGCTTCATCGTTTTTCATCGCGTCAGTTGTTGCGGCTATACCATCAACATAAATAAAACAGTCGCAGCCGACAATCGTATTATGATGAATTTTCGGAGAACCAGACATTCCTCTGCCGGAGGAATTCCGGTTGATAAATGGAATGTTCGAACCTACAAAGATATTATATGCAATTTCCGCATTAGGGATTTCGCTGTAGTTATCATAATTAGTTTTAATCGGGTACAAACAGTTTACAACACGGTTTGAGACAAAATATCCTCCTGAAGTCTGTTTAACCGCATACATATAATCGCCAGTACAATTTGTATAAACATTACCTACGATTTTATTCTCAGAACTTGTACGAACGATGGGACTATCTTTATACCCAACGCCCTCAAACCAACAATCGGAAACAAGCATATTTTTACCAGTATTACCGCCCTCTGTCGTATCATTATAAATAACACCGCCGCCGCCATAGTCATTATTTCTCTCTCCTTCTCGTCTAAATTCACACGAAGATATAACAAACCTATCAGCAGAAACAGAAACAACAACCCCCTTCTTGCCGAGGGAATTACCTTCTATCTTCTTCTCATTCACTGAATAATACTTAAACTTGATATCTTTTACAGTACAATCATCAGCGTATCTCGCAATCGAGAACACCTTAGGATCATCGACGTTCAAATTTTCACTTAAAGCGCTTGAAATTTCCACAAGCGGTTTAACATCGCCCCATGCGCGGATTGTCATGCCGGTAGCGGTGACAGTTACTAAATCATCTTCGCCGTCAATCAAATGATCGCCCTTAACAAAAACAGTACTTGCCTCTTCCGTCAACAAGTTCGCCGCATTCACCGCCGCGGCTATCGTTTTATACGGAGACTCCTGCTTGCCGTCAGCCGTTTCTGCCGTCGATGACGCATCGACATAAATTTCAGCGGCTAAACCAGGCATTATGAAACCAAATACCAAGGCGACGCATGAAAGAATTTTTTTCATAATTGTTTCTCCTCTTAGAAGGACTAAACTTTTTTTTTAATAATTTAGCACAATCCTTAATCTAAGTCAAATCCATACAAAACTAAAACGTCCAGCGGAGAGTGATGTTGAACGATCGACCGGCGGCGGGATAGAAGTTTGCCCCGTATGTAGCATAATCGCAATAGTCACGATCAAAGAGATTATCAATATCAAAGGCAAGAACAAGCCCTTTAATCGGCTCAAACGAAAACTCGTATTCAAGCCCAAGTGAAAACAGCACATACCCTTTCAGTTTGCGATACTCATTTTTAAGATCGCTTATCGTATATTGTTCGCTCGTATATCTACAGCCGGCACGAACGAACAATTCATCCATAAGATACCATTTTGCATTAAGCGCGGCTTGATGCGCCGGGACTGCGCAAACATCCTTGTTGTCATAGTCGCCATTAACGACTCTCGCATTCACAAAACCGTACGATAGCGCGAGCGCCGCCATTTTCTCGCGCTCCCAGGCGAGCCTCAGATCAATTCCCTCTCGCCGCGTTCTACCCGGAAGATTAAAGTTATCGAACTTAAAGGGGTCATAATAAATTTCATCCTTTGTCTCGGAGATATACATCGCACCGCCCGCCGAGAATCCGTCGAGAAACTCAATATCACCGCCGATATCCATGCTCCAGCCGCGCTCTGGAGAGACGAGATTGCCCGATGTATAAGAGACCTCATCAATGAACGGAGTCCGGTAGAATCGGGCGAATTTCGCGAAAATCTTCGCGTCATCATAAGGGCGATAGTTTACTCCTCCCTCAAATGCGCTTAAATTATCATTTCGCGACGGATTTCGAAGGCTTTCGCTGTTTGTCATGAGCCGCTCTAACCTCGCTCCTCCAAAGACCGAAACAAAATCATTTAAAAAGAGCTCATCTCTAATAAACGCGCCCATCGTCCAACGCGACTGATCTTCCTTCTGCTTCCACACGTATGTTGGATAAAGATAAGAGTTATAACCCTTGCGAACATCCCACCTAAGCGTTCCACCGAAGGTAAATTCATTGTTGAAATCCCCTAATGACGCTGTATTGATATATTGCGGCGTTATGCTCAACGCATAATTATCGAATGGCGAATCCTGAAGATATCTGTCCGTCTTCTGAAACGCCCTAAAACGATCGCGGCGATGCGAGAGAGTCGTTTCAAACTTGATTTCATTTTCATCGTCAATTACGCCTTTCGCGGTAAAGTTCAATCCGTACGAAGTCTGCCTATAATTGTAGAAGCTGTAGTCTGGATCGGCAGCACGCCTATCGCTCTTCCATTCCGCGAATGTCAGCGGACCTGGGAGTTCATACTCCGAATCCGAAAAGAACGAACTTAACTTGATGAACGATCCTCCGTCGAAATCCTTGCGCACTGCGCCGTTCAACCGGTAAAGATCATACCCGCTAGAATCTCTCCACCCTTCAGAACGATCCCACGCTCCGTTCGCATAATACGACACCATCTCTTCTTCATCGCCGCCCTTAAGCCCGATAAACGAGCCGAATGTCTCCCAGCTTCCGCCGCGAAACTCAACGAATCCTTCTTCATCATATCCAGGCTTTTCGGTAATGATATTTATCATTCCCGCCGAGGCGTTGCCGCCGTGCATTACGGTTTGGGGTCCGTGCAAAACTTCAATACGCTCTACGGACGAAAGCGGAAAGCGTGAAAAGTCGCTTCCGCTCATATCGAAATTATTGAGAACCTCGCCATCAGCCTTAACGAGAACGCGCCCGATGGAAGTTTCGCCGTATCCGCGCATTGAAACCTGGGTCATCGCGGGATTCGCACCGCCGATATGACGCACAAATACGCTCGCGTTTCGCTCAAGCGCGTCCATGATGTCGCGCGCGCCCGATTCGCGAAGTTCCGCTTTAGAAAACGTCTCCACGAATTGCGGAGTTTTCATTTTGCCGCTCTCAAGCCGCGTCGCTTCTACCACGATGGTGGGAACGGCATTGGTTGTTTTGCCGCCCGCCGCGACTGTCGGTGAGAAGCCTGCGGCCACAAAAGCCGAGGCGAAGAGTATTCGTCTATTCATATTTTCCTTTTCCCCCTCATGCGAGAGTACTTTGGTATTGTTGGATGCGGCCCGCATTCCGGCTTTAACGGCTGCGCGACAGCGCCTGGATTACACAGGACTTTCCGGTTACCGCATTTTAAATTAGCGCGTATTATATCATTTATGGCCTATCGTATGAATTTCGGGTTGGCGCCCGCTATCACGATCGCGACCTCGCCCTTTACTTTGGCGTTGGAAAATTCCTTTGCCAAATCGCCGAGATAACCGCGAAAGACGCGTTCGTGAAGTTTCGTAAGCTCAATGCAGACCGCCGCTTCTCTGTCTCCCAGCACCTCGAAGGCCGCCTCGAGAGTCGGGCCTACGCGAAACGGCGACTCGAAACAGATAAGCGTATGCTCCTTATCCTTGTCTTCGGCGAACCAATTCCTGATCGCCCCGGGACCGCGCGGCGGAAATCCGCGGAAAGTGAACGACGATGTCGAAAGCCCGCTCATCAGCAAAGCGACATTGACGGCGCTCGCGCCGGGGATCACTTCGTACGGGACTGACTTCCGGGCGCATGCGCGAACAAGCCTGTAACCGGGATCTGAAATCCCCGGATATCCGCCGTCAGAACATAAAGCGACCTCTCTGCCCGCTTCAACTGCGGCGATTATGCGCTCTGTAATGCGCTCTTCATTACCCTGGCGGTACGAAATCATCTCAGGGCGCGGAATGCCGAAATGCGTCAGAAGCTGCCATGTGCGGCGCGTGTCTTCGCACGCTATAAGTTCCGCAGTCTTAAACGCTTCGAGAGCGCGCGGCGTCAAATCGGCGAGATTGCCGATGGGGGTAGCGATTATATGGAGCATTATGCCTTAAACTCCGCTTCAGGATTAACCTTCAAAACACGAAACGCCTCAGGCAGAAGATTCGCCGCGTCGAGATCTCGAAGATCGCGCCACTCGAATTCTATCCAGTCTTCGGCAGCGTTTACCGTTCCGTCGGGAGACTCAACTTCAAGTTCGTAGACAAGATTTATTTCGGAATGCTTTTTACCCTTCTGGACGAAAGAGTTTTCAACGACTCCGAGAAAACGCCCCGTCGTCGAATTAAGACCGGTTTCTTCCTTTATCTCGCGCACGAGCGCCTCGCGCCCTGTCTCGCCGAGTTCGATATGGCCGCCGGGCAGATAGGTTGACGAACCGCCCTTCGCCTTGCAGAGAAGGATCTTCCCGTCTCTGACAGCGACGCCGCGCGCAATCGTTTCAATGTGATTAAGCTCGTAATCCATTACTTATCTCTCCCGCGAATGAAAACGAATACCGCGAAAATTACGGCAACCGCAGCGGAAACCGCAACGGCGCAGTCAAGTCTCAATCCGCCCGGAACAAGCCCCCACGGCTGACCGCCGGTACCCGGAGTCCAAAGAATAAACGAAGCGATCACCATCGTCATAAACATACCGGGAATAAGAGTCACCAACGAGGCGCATTTCTTTCCTTGGCGTAAAAGCCATACTGTCGCCGCCATAAGCGTTGTTGCCGAAAGCATCTGATTGCCCCAGGCGAAATAATTCCAGAGATTGTTGAACGATTTCGCATTCTGATTGGACCACCAGAGCAACGCGGAGACAATCGCTATCAGCGGAACGCATGTTAAAACGCGACGCGCGAGATTTACCTGATTTATCGTAAACATTTCGGCAATGCTCAATCTCGCGCTTCTAAGAGCCGTATCTCCGCTCGTGACGGCAAGCACGACAATCGCAAAAATAGTTACTCCGCCCATCCAGGCTCCAAGGAAGTGCTTGGAAATATTGCCGAGGACGGTCGGTCCGTTAAGCGAGAGATTAGCGGAATCGATGTTGTAAATCGCGAGCGCGGCGGCCGCCCAGATCATCGCGATGATTCCCTCGAGCACCATCATCCCGAAGAATGTGGAGCGGGCCTGACGTTCGCTCGTCATCGTGCGGGCTACAATCGGGCTTTGGGTCGCATGAAAGCCGGAGATGATACCGCAGGCGATAGTAACGAAAAGACAAGGGAATAACGGATTCATATCTTTAAATTTCGAAAAACCTTCGCAGTCGTTCAGTATCGCGGGATTCTTAAAACCCGCAACAACAAGAGCCGCCGAAATAGCGATCGAGCCTACAATCAAGAGCGCTCCGAATACTGGATAAACGCGACCGATAATCTTATCGACCGGGAACAGCGTCGCGGCTATATAGTAAGCGAAAATAATCCCGACAGCCCACCAGAAAAACGAAACGCTCGGTAAAACGGTTTTATCGATCAGATTGGCGGGAACGTTGATAAACACCGCGACCACAAGCAAGAGAAGAACAACCATAACCCAGGAAAACGCCGAAGCGTAGACAGAGCCGAGATATTTGCGTACTATTTTAGGCAGATTCGCCCCTCCCTCACGAAGCGACATCATACCGCCGGCAAAATCGTGGACGGCGCCCATAAATACGCAACCGACGGGAATTATCAGAAGAGCGATCTTACCGAACTTGACACCGAGAATAACACCGATTACCGGGCCGACGCCGGCAATGTTGAGAAGCTGAATAAGCATATTCTTCCATTGCGGCAACGGCACGCAGTCTACTCCGTCCGGCGCGGAGACAGCCGGGGTCGCGCGATCGTCGGGCCCTAAAATCCTCTCGATGATCTTACCGTACGTAAAATAACCAACAATCAAAAACGCGATGCCGCCGAGAAAGTATGTCATTGTAAAAACCTTTCCTTCTGTAAATTAATGTATGAGAAATTCAAATTTAAGCCGACTATCAAGTTCTTTCGCCAAGAATAACGAACACGGTATAAACAATAAACGCCCCCAACCATAAAAGACCTTTTCGCCTACCGATTCTTCCATCCGAACCGGGAGAGCGAAAATTAAAAGCGAAAAAGGTAATGGAAATCGAAAGCGCACCCATCACCGGCAGATCGCGCATCAAAACGGTTTCGGAAATACCTTTCGCCGGGGAAATAACGCAAGCAAGCCCCACAACGGCCAAAGTATTGAAGAAATTCGATCCGATAATATTGCCGAGAACGAATTCGTGTTCGCCGCGACGCGCCGCAGCAATGGCACTGGCCAATTCCGGCAACGACGTTCCTATCGCGACCACTGTTAGTCCTATCATAAGTTCGCTAACGCCGATTGTGCGGGCGATATCCACCGAGCCCCAAACCAAAACATGTGAAGATCCGACGAGAAGCGCAAGTCCGAAAAGAAGTTTTAAAAGTTCTATCCACAAAACGCCGCAATCCTTATCCTCCGCATCTGATTTAGCCACGGAATTATCAGAACTATTGGATTTCTGATCAAACCAACAATACAGCGGCAGTAAAACTATAAACAAACCGAGCAAAATGGACGAATCGATTTTCGAACAGTTTCGATCCATAAGAAGATAATAGGTCAATGCAGAAATCGCAAGAAGTACAGGCCCCGCAACTAAAGCCGTTGTCCGTTTTGCTAAAATCGGTTTTATTATCGCAGTAACGCCAAGTATCGCGGCGATATTGAAAATACAGCTGCCGTATGCGTTACCGAGGGAAAGAGCAGAATGATCCGACATACCCGACATCACGCTGACGCAAAGTTCAGGCGCGCTCGTACCGAAGCCGATAACGACCATACCGATGATAAAAGGCGAAATACCGAGCTTTTTAGCGACTTTCGAGGCAGCCGAAATAAATAAATCGCTTGAATAAACCAAAAAAGCAAGCCCACCCGTCACGAAGACCAGGGAAAGCCAAAAAGGAATATCTTTATCCATAATATGAAGACCTATTGAATTTTTAGAAATTATACCATTTTTCATGCCGAATGTGGTATACTTTTATCTTGTGCGCTTTCGCTTAAAAAAAGGAATTAATTTTGCTATAATAGCGCAGAACATCCAACAGACGAAACATCATGAACATTACGATAGCAGTACCGATCGAAAACGATGACATATTCGAACATTTCGGCAAAGCAACGAAGTTTAAGATTTACACGATCGAAAACAATAAAATCATTTCCCGCGATATCGCCGAAGCGGAAGGCGGCGGTCATGAAGCCGTAGGTCTCTGGCTTGTGATGCGCGGTGTGAACGCCGTAATCTGCGGTCGCATCGGTCCCGGCTCGCTCGGGGCGCTGACGGCGGCGGGGATTCCCGCTCTGATGGGAATCGAAGGCAATGCCGACGAAGCGATCGATAAATTCCTCGCCGGTGAACTCACCGCGTCAGACGAACCCAACTGCGGCGGTCATCACGGAGGATCTTGCTCTTCAGGATGCTCCTCGCACGGCTGCGGCTCCCGTTGCGGCTCGGGTTGCGGCGGTTGCTGCCACTGACACTTTCAAAACCAAGGGGGGTATTCCGACCATGACATCTTCAAGACGAGATTTTCTTTTAGGCTTCGGCGCGGCGGCGGCGTTCACCGGGTGCGGCGCTATCAATTCGGCTATGGCTCTGCAGACTCAAAGGCGCGACGCTCTTATCGCGGCGGCAAGAGCGAAAAAGATGAACATCCTCTTTATCATGACCGACGATCACGCCGCCCATGCGATTTCCGCGTACGGCAGCCGCATCAACAGGACGCCTCATATCGACGCGATGGCGCGCGAGGGAATGATCTTCTCGAACGTCATGTGCACGAATCCTATCTGCGCCCCTTCGCGCGCGTGCATCCTGACTGGACAATACAGCCACAAAAACGGAGTTCCTGTTTTCGTGGGTCTTTCGCCGAAAATCGAAACCGTCGGCGGCTACCTGAGAAAGAGCGGCTACCACACATCTCTTATCGGTAAACTCCATTGCGGCGGACCGAACGCCGTCAGGAGAGACGACTGGGACCGTTGGATGATTTATCAAG
>JAGCJE010000121.1 GCA_017648225.1 Kiritimatiellia bacterium
CCAGGCGGGCTCGGGGACTGCTGTCGACGCTCTCGTGGCTGTAAAGGAGATCGTGTACGAGCGAAAGGAAATGACGCTCGCTGAACTCGGTCAGGTTATGGCTGATGATTGGAAGGGACATGACGAACTTCGTTTAAGAATGCGCGCTTCGCGCCGCAAATGGGGCAATAACGAGCCGCTCACCAACAGGCTTAAGCGCGATTTATATAGAGTGTTCGGCGCGGCGGTCAATGGTAAAGAAAATTCGCGTGGAGGAAAATTCTTCGCGTCGGGCCATAGTATCGATTTCTTTTATCTGATGGCCCGCCATACAAAAGCGACTCCTGACGGGCGTAGAAAGGGCGAGGAGTTTTCCAAGAATATTTCCCCCGCGCCTGGTGCCGACCGCGAAGGTCCTACCGCGCTTGTCGCCAGTATCAATGCGATTGATACGCGCGACATTCCCGGCGACGTGATTCTTGATATGATGATTCATCCGTCGACTATTCAGGGTGAGAAGGGCCTTATGGCGATGAAGGTTCTTATCGACAGATATTTCGCGGCGGGCGGCTGTGCGATTCATTTCAATGTTTTCAGCGCCGAAGAATTACGCGACGCCCAAGAGCATCCCGAACGATATGAGAATCTCCAGGTTAGAATGTGCGGCTGGAATGTTCGTTGGAATGATTTATCGAAGAAACTTCAGGACGCTTATATTTTAAGGGCGGAAGGAGTTCTGCAGCCGTGATTACGCGTCGAGAGATGATCGCGGCAACGGCGGCGCTTTCGGTCGCGCCGCTTTTTGCGCGCGCCGCGCGTCCGATAAAGACGCCTTTGATGCTGGACACTAAGCGTATGGCGATCTGGGACGGCCCGGGGCTCAGGACGACGTTTTTCGTAAAAGGCTGCCCATTAAAATGCATTTGGTGTCATAATCCCGAGTCCTTGAAAGTCGAGCGCGAGTGGGCCAGGTTTAAACATCTCTGCCGCAATTGTGCGAAGTGCACGATGGATGAGGCCACCTGTCCGACTCGGGCTTTAAAGCTTTACGGCAAGCCGATGAACATCGATGATATCGTTGCAAAGGCTCTTGAGGATAAGCCGTTCTACGATAAATCGGGAGGCGGCGTTACGCTTTCCGGCGGCGAGCCGCTTTTCTTCTGGGAATGGGCGGCTAAGCTTTTCGCTGCGCTTAAAAAGGCTGGGCTTCATACGTGCCTGGACACGTCGCTTTACGCGCCCAAGGCCGCGATCGACGCGATGTTGCCCGTTACCGATATGTGGCTCGCCGATTACAAGGCTCATGACGACGAAAAGCATAAGAGGTATACAGGTGTTTCAAATGTTGCAATCAAGCGGAATCTAGAGCGACTCGTTTCCGAAAAGGTCAAGCTTGAGGTAAGGTGTCTTTCCGTTCCGGGTTGCACCGACGGCAAAGATTTAGCCGATCGCCATAAATATCTCAAATCTCTCGGTATTGAAGATAAGGCGATTGTCGATCTTGAGTATCACGATTACGCCCGCTCGAAATATCTTGCTCTCGGCATGGTTGATACGATGCCTCCGAAGCGCCGTTAAA
>JAGCJE010000014.1 GCA_017648225.1 Kiritimatiellia bacterium
CCGTCCTTATCCTTCTTGGGTACGCCGGCATCGTCAAAATCGCAGAAGCTCGGATCGGACTTTACGACGTCAATCGCGTTGAGACCGGGGTGGAAGCCGCGGATTTCAAGGCGCGCGTTGAACTCGGGGCCGATGGGAGCGTAGTTGAAGTTGTTCTGACCGCCCTCGTAAACCTTAGGAAGCCTGTCGCCGTCGTTGTTGAACTTGTTAAGAGCGATAAGATTGTTCTCGAGAATCGTTCCGCCCGAAAGAAGCTCGACCATATTGCCCGCGCCCCAGGTGTAGTGGGCGAAATAGTCGGGAATACCGTCGTAGTTGATATCGCCGAGGTTATCCTCGCGGAAGTATTCGCGCGCAAAAATGGCCTCGACTTCGGTCTGGAGATAGTTGCCGTCCGGAGTCTTCTCGTTCGGGAGAGCGACGCGGCCGGGAGTTATGACGCCCGCTACTTCAGGGCTGAACGTATCGCCGAGGATGCTGCTTTCGCTCTTGCTGTCCTGAGTCGTGGTATGAAGAATCCAGCAGTAGAAGAACGAATCCTTGACGTCGTTGTAAAGAACGTCTGCACCGGCAAGAGGATAGCTGTAGAACGGACCATTCACATTCGACTGGTGGAAGCCATCCTGGGTGATCGGAATATCCTGACCGTTGTCGAGACTGCCGTCGTCGAGCGGAGCGGCGACCTTATAGCCGAACGCGAAAATATTGGCGAATGTTCTCGTGCCGCAGTTCCAGGTAAGCCTGAAATTCTTGGCGCTCGAGAACGTTACGTCCTCGGCAAACGTATGACCCGCGCCGATTCCCTCCAACGATGCGTACTTGCGAGAGAGAGGCGAGGTCGCGAGACCTCCGCCTGGACCGTGCGCCGAAGTCACGAGGAACTTCGAAGGCGTGATCTCGTACTGGTATACGAATTTCTCGTATCCGCCGTCCTTGTCCTCAATGAGGATCACGACGTCGACAGGGCCCTGCACATCGCCGAAATCAGGGATGAACGTATCGCTCGTCGCCTCGGTTACGTAAATTTCCTCGGCGTTGTTGCATCCGGAGATGGTAACTTTGATGCCGGTCGTAACGCCGTCTTTCCAGAATCCGGTGAAATCGTTGTCGACGTCGTTCTTGACGCGCCATGTGATTTTGTTGGATTCGGTCTTGCCGCCCGCGATGGAAACGCGGTTCGTATACGGTTCGGGCTGAACTTCGCATACGGGCGCGACGTTATAGATCAGAATGTTGCTCTCGGTGCCCTTGTAGTATTCGTTCGCGGGCTTTTTGCTCGTTCCGAGTATCACATCCTCGACGATCGACGTTTTGAGTTTGAATCCGTAGATGGAGGAATTCTCCGTACCGTCCATGCTCTCAATCGCGACGGGAACAGGCGCGGTTCCCTTTACAGGGATGTAGTAGACGTTGTCTTCTCCGGGAATCGTCGACTTGAACGAGCTGTCGAGCTTAAGATAGCCGTAATTGGTCTTGCCGGACTGACCTTCCGTAACTTCGAGCCTGACGGTAAGTTCACCCGTATAGCGCGGATCCCAGTAGCTCAAAGCGACCTGGATCCTGCTGCCTCTCATATTCTCGTTGTAAACCTCCTCGGCGATGATTCCGACGCCGGGATTGTCGAGAACGGTAACTCCGACCGAATATGCAGTCTCGGAGTAGTCGCCCATATCCTTGTCCATAACCTCGAAGGTCACAGTCCAGTTACCAGCCTGAGGGAAGGAATAGGTGAGAATCTCCGTGGCGGGATTGCCTTCGATCTCGCCGGTATCATAATCTCCCATGCCCTCGAGGCTTGTCGTCCATCTGTATTTGAAGGGCTTCGTGTCGTTGACGAGGTCGTACTCGCCGGGCTCGTCGACGACGAGTTTGAACTTGGTTTCAGTCTGTTTCGGGATCTTGTTCTGGTAGACGGCTCCGTTGGCCCCAGATTTGAAGCCGTTCATCTCGACGCGCTTGATCACCGGCTCAACGTTGAGTACCCTGATGTTAAGAGGCTTCGCGTCATAACCGGCGATTTTCTTCGTCGGATCGGTCTCGCTGTACGAAAGCACGACTTCGAACGTAAACGAAAGGCCGCTCGGCGCCTTCATGCCTTCGACGAACTGGATGCCGCCCAGCGCCGACTCGATGTTGTTCTTGCTGATCGGAATACCGACAGGATTTTCCATGCCGATGACGGGTGCGTACGAACCCGTCGCCTTGAACATATCGGTCGTGACGTTCGAGCTCGGCTTCAAGAACGCGTAAATGGTGTCTCCCGTATCGTTCTTCTCGCTGAGCGTAATCTTGAAATTGGCCTCTTCACCTTCTTTGTAAACGGTTTTCGCATCGCCGGTAAGCGCGTCATACGACTCAAGCGACGAAGTGCGCGCCTCCTTGATGTCCGCAAAAACGTTCCTCGTCTCACTCTTCTTGCCGCTTACGGGCGAAACGACGTAGAACTGGCTCTGGATCTGCTCGCCGGAAACGGGGTAGTTGAGTATAGGACGTTCGTTCGACTCGTTGAAGCCGCCGGCGCCGTCGTCCGTAAGCCTGAAGAGTTCATTGCCTTCTCCGACATAGTAGACTCCGTCGAGAGGCTCAAACTTGTCCGTCTGACGATAGCGGTAGAAAATTTTGTAGCCGACCGTCGAATCGGACATATCCGCATACGTGTCGCTGATCGCGACGGTGAATTCCATATCGTCGCCGCAGATTCCTGCGATCGTGGCGGC
>JAGCJE010000122.1 GCA_017648225.1 Kiritimatiellia bacterium
GTATGCGCGGCCCTGGCGCTGTTCACCGCATCGCCAACATCCCCGGCGTCGAGATTGTCGCCCTTTGCGATCTTTACAGGAATCGTGTCGCTGCCCAGCAGAAGTTCCTCAAGGACAACGGAAAGAAGCCCGCCCGTGAGTATTACGTTTACGAGACGACCAAGGGGCCTTCGAAGGATGAGACGGCCGCGTACCGCGCGCTTTGCGAGAGCGATCTCGACCTCGTTTACATCGCGACGCCTTGGGCGCTCCATACCCCCGTTGCCCTTTACGCGATGGAGCACGGCAAGCACGCCGCCATCGAAGTTCCGGCCGCGATGACGCTTGACGAGTGCTGGGCTCTTGTCGAGACTTCCGAGCGCACTGGCCGTCACTGTATGCAGCTCGAGAACTGCTGCTACGGCGATGTCGAGATGTTCTCGCTCAATATCGCCCGCAAGGGTCTTCTCGGTGAGATTATGCATGGCGAGGGCGCTTACATCCACGATCTCCGCGCGCTTAACTACCTCGATCCCGCGAAGAGCGGCTATCAGGGCTACTGGCGCCTTAAGTGGAACAACGAGCACTTCGGCAACCCCTATCCGACGCACGGTCTCGTTCCCTTGATGCAGGCGATGAACATCAACCGCGGCGATCGCTTCGATTATCTCTCCTGCATCTCCACCAATCAGGTCGGCATGAGCCTTTACGCCAAGACGAAGTATCCCGACTGCAAGTGGCGCAACGGTCTCAATCCGAAGTGCGGCGACATGTCCACGACAGTAATGCACACCGTCAACGGCAAGACCGTCATGATTCAGCACGATGTCACGAGTCCCAGGCCCTACAGCCGCATCAACCTTCTTTCCGGTACGAAGGGCTGCCTCAACGATTATCCTTTCAGGATCGCTCTCGAGGAGAAGCCCGGCGAGGGCGCCCACGGCTGGTTCGATGCCAAGAAGACGGCTGAGATCCGCGAGAAGTACCGCCATCCCCTCTGGAAGGTCGCGGGCGAGCTCGCCAAGAAGATGGGCGGCCACGGCGGCATGGACTTCCTCATGGACTTGAGACTCTGCTACTGTCTCCAGAACGGTCTCCCGCTCGATATGGACGTTTACGATCTCGCCACGTCCTGCTCGGTCTGCGAACTTTCTGAAAAGTCCGCTCTCAACCGCGGCAACTCGGTCGACGTTCCCGACTTTACTCGCGGCGCGTGGAAGACGAACAAGCCTCTCGATATCGTCACGGTCGATCTCAAGAAGCTCGGACTTAAGGATGTCAAGGCTGACGACGCCCAGCTGAATGTCTGATAGCATAAAGCGAATCTTATCGCACGATTGCGGCGCGTTCTGGCAATTCGTTAAATACGGCGTCATAGGCGTATTGTCAACGATTGTTCAGACCGCCGCTTTCTATGTTCTCGCTTCGACGGCGCTGATGTGTCTTAATTCCGACGACCTCGCCGTCAGGCTTCTTTCGCTTCCTTATGTCGAAATCTCCGACAGCGTGAGGGCGTGGCGTTTCGGATTGGCTACGGGAATAGGATTTGTCATTTCGAACATTTTCTGCTGGGTGATGAACAGGGTGTTTGTGTTTAAGCCGGGTAGGCACGTGTGGTATGTGGAACTTGCGATGTTTATGGCCGTATCCGGTTTCGCGATGCTTTTGGCCACGGTGTTGAGCGGCGTTTTGATTTCAAGGTTTGCGTTGATGACGACGCTTGCCGTTCTGATAGAGGTCTTAGTGTCGTTCGTTTTCAATTTTCTTATCCGTAAATTCATTATTTTCAAA
>JAGCJE010000123.1 GCA_017648225.1 Kiritimatiellia bacterium
CGCCAAGGGCGATTACGCCGGCGCCCTGGTCGAAATTGACAGCTTCCTTGAGAATAAGCGCTTTGCATCGATGCAGATCGGCACCAACGTTTGCATTATGGCCTCCCAGATTGCGAAAAAATACGGTGATCCCGAAGGTTACAAGACGGCCAACAAGGCTCTCGAACAGCTGGCGAGATATTGGAAGTCCGCACCCGTGTGGCAGAACGACTACGTTAAACTTATGTCTGCCGACATGAATCTCGCGCAGGCCGACGAGAATGAGAGGAAGGGCGACAAGAAGTCCGCCTATTCGATGCGCGGAAAAGTCGCCTCGTCCTTGTATGGTCTGATTGACGCGAGAAAGCCTCGTGAGAATCGCGACGCGAACGCTGAAAGCGCGACTCCCGCCAAGCCCGCGGCCACGAGCGGCGAGAAGACGCTTGAAGAGTTTCTTCCCAAGGAGCTGGAGGTTCTCGAAAAGGCATACGGAATTCTCATTCCTACGTTGATGAAACTGGAGAATAAGCAGCTTGAAGATGTAAAGACATACGGCGAACAGTATTTAAAGTACTTCCCCGAAGGTCCGAATGCCGTCAACATCCGTCGAATTATGGATGACGCCGCTAAAGAATCCGCTTTGAAAAAATAAAATTTAAGGAGAAATAAAATGAAAAAACTCTTGTTGTCCGTTGCGACCGTAATAGCTGTTTCATCGGCGTGGGCCGTACCCGGAATAATCAGATCAAAAAACGGTGACGTTAAAAAAGGTGACATCAAATGGCTTAACAGTTCGCAATCGTACGAATTGAAAAGCGGTAATATAACCGTAACGTTGAAAAAGAGCGACGTTGAAAGTCTTGAAATCGCGAAGCCGAAGAATTTCGATAATCTCGTCAAGTCCGTTCAGGGCGGAGCCCCCGGTTCCGCTATCGACGGCTTGACTAAAATCGTCAAGGAATATACGATGCTTCAGTGGGACAATGCCGCATCGCGCTACCTTGTTGAAGCGTATCTTCAGATGAACAACCCTCAGAAGGCGTATTCGGCGGCGCGAGTCGTCATTGAAGCCGACAAGGACAGTACCCCCGCCTACAGCGGCGAGCTCGCGCCGGCTTATTGGCAGACTCTTCTTGCGCTCGGCAAAAAGTCGGAGCTTGAAAACTGCTTGCGCATGGCCGTTAAGCAGGGGTCCAGGCCGTTGAGCGCCGAGGCTCTTCTGATGCGCGGCGATATTATTTTGAAGGAAGGCGGCGAATCTCCCGAGGCTCACAAGAAGGCTCTCATCGAGGCGTATTTGAAGGTCGCTTTGATGTATAACGACGTCGATTGCGTCGCGCAGCGCGTCAAGGCCTGCGAGAAGAGCGCCGTTTCTCTTAACGCTGTAGGTATGTCCTCCGAGGCTCAACGCATGAAAGATGACGCAGCTGCGCTTTCCAAATAAAACAATCCGTTAAATCTTAAACAAAATTAATTTAATCCAAAACAAAAGGAAATCAAAGATGAAGCTCAAGAAAATAATGATCGTTTCAGCTGTCGTTGCGGGATTATGCGCGATTCCCCTTGCCTCTGCCTACGCTGCCGATGATGCGGCTCCCGCGTCCTCCGCATTGACCGACGCCAGCGGCAACGCCGTAGACGGCAATGCCGCTAACGAGAAGGCTGAAAAGGGCGGCGGTTTTATGGAGGTCGTTTTCGGCAAGCCCGGCAACCGCTCGATCGTCGGTATGCTTCTTTGGTTTGCCCTTTTCGGCGACGGCATTCTCGCGATTTACTTCTGTATCGACTGCAATATTCTCATCAAGCCCGAGAAGCTCATGCCTCAGCGTCTTATCGATCAGGTTCAGGCCGCGATGGCAGAAGGCGATATCGTAGCCGCGATCGAGGCATGCAAGAATACACCCTCGGCGATGTCGAATATTCTTCTCGCCGCCTTCACGCATATTGAAGACGGTTATGAGACTATTCAGGAGGCCGTCAACGCGGCATCCGATCTCGAGCAGGAAAAACTCATGCAGCGCCTTACGTGGATTTCGGTATGTTCCAACCTCGGCCCGTCTCTCGGTCTGTTGGGTACGGTTCAGGGTATGATTTTGACGTTCGACCAGCTCGCCAGCGGTCCCGCGCCCCAGCCGTCCGACCTCGCCGGTTCCATCGGTATGGCTCTCTGGACGACAGCCGCCGGTCTTATCGTTTCGATTCCCTCGATCACGATGTTCTACGCTCTCAGAAACAACGCCAACCGCCGCATTCTGAGAATGACCGCGGTAACGATGGAGTTCCTTAACAGCCTCAGGAACGTTGAAGTCGCCTCTGACGAAATGGAACAGGTCTGATTTGAATCCATCAGAAAATCTGAAGGTTAAAAATGGCTAGAAAAGCTCAAACGAATCCGCAGCTCGACATGACGCCGATGATCGACGTCGTGTTCGAGCTCATCATCTTTTTCGTGGTTACGCTTACCGAATCCGCGAGAAAGGATGAGTCGATTACGCTGGCGGACGGTAAGCACGGCATGGTTATAACGGCCGAGACGCTGCCGATGGAGCATCTCCAGATCGATGTGGCGGCCTTCGACAAGAAGGGGGCAGGGCGCCAGCGTCTTAAAACGCCGAGAATTTCAATCAGCGACCGCGAAATTTCGCTTCAGGACGTTAAAAATATCGTTCTGGAGCGTAAAAAAAGATACGGTCATGAATTCCCCGTGTTGATCCGCGCCGATGAAAGAACGCCCCATGAAATGATTCGTCACGTTATGGATCAGTGCACGGCGGCGGGAATCTGGAAGATTTCCTTCACGGCCGTCGCTGAAGACAATACCAGCGACACTAAAAAGAAAAAGTAGTTTGGGAGATTATTATGGCGAGAAAACCGCAAGAAGATCCGCAGCTTGATATGACGCCGATGATCGACGTCGTGTTCGAGCTCATTATTTTCTTCGTCGTTACAATCAAGCCGCAGGATGTTTTTTCCAGATTAAATGTAAATAGACCTGCTCCGGCGCAATCCAGCGCCGAGCAGACTAACGATCCAATCGAAGAGATTCAGGTAGGCGATCATAGATCGAGCGATCGCAAGGGCGTTTACGTTTACAACGGCAAGGAATACAACATTAAGACGATAGATCCGATTCTTAAAAAGATATCCAGCGTTTCCAGTGATGCGACGATCGTTGTCAGATGCAACGGAAAGAGCCCTCACGGTGCGCTTGTCGATCTTCTTGATATCTGTTACAAATATAAACTGATGAATGTAAGCGTCTTCTCAATGTAAGGAGTGTAAAGCGATGGCTGAGCTTAATGAGAACGATCCTATAATCGACGTCGAATCCCTTAACGAACGTTTTGAGGAAAAGGGGTATTTCCGCCGTTTGATCGATATGTTCAAGGGCTTGGGGATGCCGAAAAATACGCCTCAATACAAATTGGCTCGTCTTGAGCTACAGCGCCAGCAGGCTCCGCTTATCGCTATCGTATCGGTTGTACTGTTGGTTGTTGTGCTTATCGTCGTCACTCAGATGACTAAGCCTCCCGCCCAGCAGATATTCGTAACTCAGGTTGAGGAGGAAAAGCCTGAAGAAGAGGAAGAGGTTAAGGAAGAGCCTCCGCCGCCCGATCCTCCGGATATTACGCCTCCCGATATTACGGTAGACGTACCGAATCCTGGCCCGCCTTCCGAAATGGCTCCTACTCCTTCGCCGCCCTCGCCTCAGGTGTCGGTAAGCCCCGCGCCTGTCGATTCGGTTCATAATGTAGTATCTCCCGTTAAAATGCGCTCTATGGTTCAGTCCCGCAATCCTGGTGCCATCGGCGCCAGAACGGGCGGTGGAGCAGGTTACGGCGATCCTACGACCGAAGCGTGCGTCATGAAGGTTCTCTGGTGGCTTAAAGCGACGCAGAGCTCGAACGGTTCGTGGACGAATCAGCGAGACGGCGGAACCCTCGCGAATACTGCTCTTGCCGTTCTAACATATCTCGCTCACGGTGAATATCCTGGATCTCCGTCTCCTTATCAGAAGGATTTCGGTCCTGTTGTAAAGAAAGCCGTAGATTTTCTTATCAGCAGCATCCAGCAGAATTCCGGCGGTGTCAGGATGACAGGCTCCGACGGTAATGAGTACGCGTTTCTTATTTCAACTTACGCCCTCTGCGAAGCGTACGGTATGACTAAAAATCCCGACGTTAAGGATGCGGCTCTCGTCTGTCTTGAGCGTATCGTAAAGAGCCAGTCGTCTACGGGTGGTTGGGATTACAAGATGAATAAATCGTCTACGCGTGACGACGTTTCTTACGCAGGCTGGGCGATTCAGGCGCTTAAGGCAGGCAAGATGGCTGGGCTTCATCCCGACGGTCTTGATGAGTGCATAAAGAAGGCGATCCGCTGTCTTCAGTCCCGAAACTTCGACAATGGTACGTTTAAATATACGGCGATGCAGCGCAATGTGAACCATCCCGGCTTGGCCGGCGTAGGGTGCCTCGCCATGCAGCTTCTCGGGTACGGCTCCAAGAGCGAAGTTGTAAGATCTCTTGATTATATGCGCAGCTGGAAGCCTTCTTTCGACGGCAGCGATCTTCCTCACGAAGGAAAGGCGCATTCTTCAAACGTATCGCCCCAGTATTACTGCTATTACGCCACACAGTGCAAGTATCAGGCGGGTATGAAGGACGGCGCCACAAAGACCGATAAGGAAACCTGGTTCGCCTGGAACAAGGAGATGAAGGTTCTTTTCAAGTCAAAGATCATCGATCTCGACGCGAAGGTCAAAGACTGGTCTGGTCAGGAGCATAAGCAGGGGTATTACAAAAATGAAGACAGGTATACCTCACGTCCTTATATGGACTCTTGCCTCGCCGCTCTTCAGCTGATGGTTTATTACCGTTATCTTCCCACGACCCAGACCGCGGCCGCCAAGGAAGATACCGGTGAAGAGGATACTTCCGCTCAGGCCGTCAATTCCGGCGATGTCGGGGTTGACGTCGGCGACTTCTAATCCTATTGGGCACGCAGTTTGAATTTTCCCTTATTTCTCGCGCTGAAATATCTAAAGCCGAAGCGTTCGGTAGCGTCGGTCATTACATGCGTCTCGATTATCGGCGTGATGCTCGGCGTCGCCGTCGTGATCATCGTGCGTAGCGTGATGACCGGCTTCGGCGATCAGTGGCGCGAGAAAATTCTTGAGTTCAAGCCTCACGTTTCTATAATTTCCCAGGGTGGAACACTGATTACTGGCGAGGAGGAACTGGCCGCGAAACTCAGATCCGTGGACAATGTCGTCTGCGTGACTCCGGAGGTTGATTCGCGCATACTTTTTTCCTACGGGAACCGAGTCCAGGCTCCTGTCGTTATCGGCATCGCCGGCAACGAGTTCAGAAACGCTTATAATGTGGGCGATCCCGTGGCGGGATCGTTCGATTTGGAGCCCGACACTCTCATCATAGGAGAAGAGTTGGCGAAATCGATGGGGGTCTGGGTCGGAAGTTCCGTTACCGTCTGCGCGCCGCCTCTGCCGAACGAAGTCTATCTGCCGCGGAAGTGGAGGGTCGGCGGGATCTTTTCGAGCGGTCATTACGATTACG
This sequence comes from Kiritimatiellia bacterium, assembly GCA_017648225.1. GTDB lineage: Bacteria > Verrucomicrobiota > Kiritimatiellia > RFP12 > UBA1067 > UBA1067. Next base: position 5,556 of record JAGCJE010000123.1, read on the forward strand.
ATACTGGTTACGTAATCGCCGACATCGATTCGGTGCGCGATCTTATGGGAATCGAGGAGGGCGTCTTCGCCGTTCATGTTAAGACGAAAAACGAATTCGCAGTCGACGAGAAGATTTTTTCTAAGCTTTGCCGCGACGTGTCTTCCGTGATCGGAAACTCTGGATCTCAGGATTATTCCCATACGATAAGAGGGCGGACGTACCGTATGATCACGTGGCGCGAGGCCGATAAGCAGCTTTTCGACGCGCTCGCGGTTGAAACGAACATGACGGCTGTTCTTCTACTCTTGATTTCCATCGTCGCTCTCTTCTGCGTGATGAATACGCTTCTTGTCTTAACCGTCCAGAAGACGCCTGAAATAGGTCTCCTGAAGGCTCTCGGCTTCGGTAAAATAAAAATCATGGCCGTTTTTCTGACTCATGGACTTATTCAGTGTACTATCGGTATATTGCTTGGCCTCGGCATCAGTTGGGCGATACTTGAAAATCTTCAGAACATCGTCGAATGGCTCGGGACGATGGGGATGGAGGTTTTCCCCGCCGAGATTTATCAGTTGAGCGAAATTCCCCACCGGATCGTCTGTTCGGATGTTGTTTACGTCGTCGTGATAATTTATATATTCGGACTGTTGGCTTCTTTAGTCCCTGCGATGCTCGCGGCCGCTAAAGATCCCGTCAAGGCTTTGAACGAATAGGGGGCTTGATATGTCCGTATTGGAAGTTAAAAATCTAGAGAAGTTTTTCAAAATCCCCGGATGCAAACCGGTGCATGTCCTGAAAGGCGTCGATTTTTCCGTCAAGAGCGGAGAGCGCGTCGCGATTCTGGGCCGTTCGGGATCTGGGAAGTCAACCTTGCTTCACATTCTCGGCGGGTTGCTGAAACCTTCATCCGGCACGGTCAGCCGCTGCGCAAATATCGGATTCGTTTTTCAGGCGTATCATCTGATGCCCGAGTTGACGGTTCTTGAGAATGTGATTCTTCCGACGATGGCGCGCGGAATGAAAAGGGCGAAGGCTTATGAAAACGCGTCCCGACTGCTGAAGGAAGTGGGTCTTACGGACCGAATCGAGCATCTTCCCGGCGAGCTTTCAGGCGGCGAGCGCCAGCGTGTCGCGCTTGCCCGCGCTCTCGTGACGGAGCCTGAACTCGTTCTGGCCGACGAGCCGACGGGAAATCTCGACGCGATGACGGGCGCGGGGATCCTCGAAATGCTTATGCGGCTTTCAAATCGCAAGACCGCCCTCGTAATGGTCACCCATTCTCTCGAGGCGGCCGAAATCTGCGACAGGACGCTGAAACTCGAGAACGGAATTCTCGTGTGAATTTTCAGTTCTTTTTTGATATAATATCCTCATAAATCAAGGAGAGTAAAATGAGTATTTTTAAAGCTTACGACATCCGCGGTATCTACGGCACGGAACTGACTGACGATGATTTTTACAAAATCGCCCGTGCGTATGTCCAGTTTACCGGAGTAAAGGGAGGTCGCGTAGTTGTCGCCCGAGACTGCCGCAAGTCGTCCGATGCGCTTTTTGCCGCTTTTTCGCAGGGTCTTGTCGACGAGGGCGTCGAAGTGCTCGATATAGGGCTCGCCTCGACCCCGATGAGTTATTTCGCCAACGGTTCTCTCAAGGCCGACGGCTCCGTTATGATTACCGCTTCCCACAACACAAAGGAGTGGAACGGCTGCAAACTCTGCAAAGCGGGTGCGGTGCCGATTTCCGGCGCGACCGGCATCAAGGATATCGAAAAGCTCGTAGACAGCATGACGGGCCACGAGCCTCCCACGGGCGTCGGCTCGATAACCAAGGTCGACATCAAGGCCCAATACGCCGAACACGTCAGAAAGTTCGCCCATCTCGCGCGTCCTGTCCATGTCGCGATGGACTTTGCGAACGGAATGGGTATCGCGGAATCGTGCGCGTTCGAGGGTCAGAGCGAACTTACCCATGACGATCTTTACGGCGAGTATGACGGCGATTTCCCGAATCATGACGCGAACCCTCTGCACGTCGAGACGTTGAAGGATTTGCAGGCTCTCGTGCGGGCGAATCCCGGCAAGTACGCGTTCGGAGTCGCTTACGACGGCGACGCCGACCGTGCGGGATTCATCGACGAGAAGGGCGACGTTATACCGATGGATTTCGTGACTTCTCTCATTTCGAAGGATCTTCTCAAGTCGAATCCCGGCGCCGCGTGCTTCTACGACTTAAGATCCACGAAGATGGCCGAGGAGACGATTGCCGAAGTGGGCGGAAAGCCGATGATGTCGCGCGTCGGACACTCCTTCATCAAGGAGCAGATGCGCCAGAACGACGCGATTTTCGCGGGTGAACTTTCCGGCCATTATTATTTCAAGGCCAATTTCACTGCCGAATCTTCTGCGATGGCGACGTACGCTCTCGCCAACATCGTCTCCGCGAGCGACAAGCCTCTTTCCGAGCTTATCGCGCCGCTGAAAAAGTATTTCCAGTCCGGCGAGATCAACACGAAGACGGTGACGCCTCCCGCAGTGATTCTAGCTAAGATAAAATCCGAGTACGCCTCGAAGGCGAAGGTGTTCGAGCTTGACGGCGTCTCCGTCGACGCGTGGGAGTCCGAAGGCTGGTGGGCCAACGTCAGAATGTCCAACACCGAGCCCCTCGTCCGTCTCAATCTTGAAGGAAAAACGAAAGAAATCATGGAGGCCAGGCGTGACGAATTCCTTGCGACAATTCGCGCTTAAAAGTTTTGCGGCGTCTCTTCTTTCGGTGATTCTCTGCGGGTGCGGTTCAGACCCCGCCAAGGATTACGCGAAGGGTAAGGAAGCGTTCGATAACGCCGATTACAAAACGGCGGTCGAATGTTTCACGGATGTCGTAGAGAATTCTCCCGATAATGTAGACGCGCTCGTCATGCTTGCGAGAAGCGAGTTCGCGCTCGGTAATCTCGACGCGGCGGACGCGGCGATAAAGAAGGTTTCCTCTTCAAGCGCTGATGACGTCGACGTCGTCGAATTGACGGCTCAGATAGCGTTTTACCGCAAGGATTACAAAGCGTCGGCCGATGCATACAAGAAGCTTGTCTTAAATCATGATTTAGATCCTTCGATCCGCTCAATCGGATGGACCGGGCTCGGGATTATCGATTTTGTTAAGATTGACATCGAGCCTCAATCTGCGAGGCTTCCCCACGAAGCGCGCGTAAAGTTCCTTCAGGCCATTATGCTCGACAGGCGCAATTCTTCCGCTCATTTCCATCTCGGCTACCTTTATCGCGACGCGTTTCACTGCTACGATGCCGCCAAGGAGGAGTTTTCGCTTTTCCTTCATCTCGAGAAATCCGTGGATGATAGGGTTAAGCGCGTTAAAAACGAGGTCTTGCCCTCGCTGGAGGAAGAAATTAAAAAACGCGCTCAAACCAACGTTTCCCGCATCGACACGGTCGGCTGCGCTTCGATGTTGAGAAAGGGCGACGATTTCTTCAGACGCGGGAAATTAAAAGACGCTGCCGACGCATATGCGAAGGCTCTCAAGGCTAATCCGGCGAGCTATCAGGCGGCGATGGGGCAGGCGCGTTCCTACGTGAGACTGAACAGAAACCGTTCCGACAGAGAGCAGGCTCTCACGGCTTATCTGACTGCGTGCAAAATCCGCTCGTATGCTATCGCGACTCATATAGAGACGGCGGATTTTGCTCTGCGTATCGGCAATACGGCGACGGCCGTGAGGCTGTATTCACAGGCGCTCGCGGCGAGTCCGACGTCCGTTAAAGCCGTTCAGGGGCTGATTGATTCGTTGACTAAATCGGGCGATATCCAGGCCGCGTCGGTTTACAGAGGTTA
>JAGCJE010000124.1 GCA_017648225.1 Kiritimatiellia bacterium
AACGAAAATACTGTACGAAACCAGCACTCCCGCGATAAGGGCGAGACCGCCGCCGCGAGGAATCGGGACTTTGTTGATGCGCCTCGGGTCAGGTTTATCGATCATGCCAAGCTTTATGTTCAAGCGACGAACCAGAGGAACGAGAAAAAGCGTCAGAATCAACGCTCCGAAAAAGGACGTAAGATAAGGAATGGATTTCATCAGCAGTTTTTCCATCACTTCACCGCCTTATTCATTTCTCTTAATACAAACTTAAGAGCGTTTTCGTCGTCCGTTGGCACCAGCACAGTCAACATCGCCCACCTGTCGATTCGACCGTGAACAGTACGATCCCACACGTCGATAAATATTCTGCTCAAATGGGAGGATGTTCTGTACCCGGACTGATTAAAGAACGTATATGCAAATAACGCTCCACCGCCCGTCTTGAAGCTGAGCGGTATAACAGTCCACTCCACACCGTCGACAACAACCTCGCGCGAAGCGCCTAAATCATGCCCCTGCGACGGAAGGCAAAGCTCGGGACGATGAAGAGAAGATTTGCTGGGCCCGCTGACGACTTTGGAAGTCTGGAACCAGAATCCGCTTCGATGGGTATATCTGCGCTTGCCGAGTTCAGCTCCGACAAGCTGCTTAAGTTCCGCCTCCGACGGGGGAATTTCTTCGAACTCAAACTCTCGGATTTCGGGGAATACGACTCTCGGCGGCGCGGCCACTTCAGGCGGAGGCGCAGCAACCTGGAAAATCATCACCGAAACCAAAAGCGCCACAGGCGCAATAGCCTTAAAGCCTGAGAAATTTCCGCCTGAAGAAGTCACGGTCGAAGGAGTCTTCGACTCATCGGGCAGAATATCTTCCGAAGCCGCGCTCTGGGCGCGAAGAGGAATCTTATTGAGAAGATCGCTTAAAAGAACCGTCAGATAAATCCCGAGGGCAAAAACGATAAAGCCCAGAAAATCATGGCCTTGACCCGTGGCATACGAAGGAGATGCGAACCGAGCGATAAGGCAGATCGACATGATTCTGACAATATTGCAGAAAACGGCAATCGGAACCGAGCATACTAAGAGTACCGCACGACGGGACCATGTACGTTGCGCAAAATAACCGTAGCCGACAGACACGGCCACTAAAGCGACAATAGACCTCAAACCACTACACGGATCGGCGATACCAACGCCGAACGGCTTGCCGTCGACAATCACACTCGGCAATGTAATCATATTGCCGTGACGCACGATTTCCATCCCGAACAACGACAAAACCCCGGTAGACACAGAGCTAACAAGAAGTCTCAACGGAACTGTAAAAATCGCCAGAAACGACGCCATCGGCATACAGAAAAGGAGGCATGCTACTGGGAAAAGAACTCTTTTAGCGCATTTTCCGCCAAATAAAGCCCACGGGATTGTAACTAGAAGACCGACGAAAGCCAACAGTTCAAAACGGACCTGAAGGCCTCGCACGCCCAAGAGGGCGATAAAAAGAAACGGAATCGTCGCAAAAGCGCCAGCGATACTCGGCTCCCCTAAAGACTTCAAAATCCGCCGACGCTCCATCCAGAGAACCGCAACTGTAAATAGAGGGACAAACCAAGCATAATCCATATCCTCTTCAGGAGCTAAGAACATGCTCGGCAGATGATTAAGAATCATAGCGCTGAATCCGACAACCATCGCAACAAACGCGACAGCCATCAGAATCAACCTAGACTTTATAGTCCCCACTCTCATAACAAGCGATATTATATCAAAATTCCGCAAAAACCGCACCTGCTCTGGTGCTGGAGTTTACCCATTTTTTGAACTCTGGCGATACTCTTCCAAAAAAGCCAAAAAAAATGCGACATCCTTTTGACAGTTTTCGGTAGAATACCGATTGCACAAAAAAACAACCAAAAGGAATGTCGCACAATGAATGATA
>JAGCJE010000125.1 GCA_017648225.1 Kiritimatiellia bacterium
CGGCTTTCCGCTTGATGTTGTAATCTGCAATTCACTGGTGCCCTGGTTCGGGCTTAATTATGGCGGTCGCATGAGCTGGAAGAATTATTATGATTCTGTAGTTTCGGTTCGTAAGACTAAAGAATATTACGATAAGCTTTTGCCCGGCTCTACGATTCTCTGTGCTCATGGCGATGAGCAGGGTACTGCATTCGTAACGACTCACCGCGAACTCTTCCGCGAGTTTGAGCGCCATGGCATTCATATCGGCTGCGCCGGTCACGACGCGCTTTTGTATAAGGGCGGTTATGTCTATTCGTTTATGCCGCTTGGTACTTCACCCGATACTATGCTCGAAAAAACGCGTCCCTGGCGCGAAATCGGCGATACGTGGCTCGGGTTTTATGCCGCGCAGCACACCGCCAGCGAGAACCCCCAGTTTACGCGTCGTCAGCATGGCCTTTTAGGCTGGCTTAACGGTGCGACGATGGCGTACAACTACGAGTTTGAGCTTGGGGTTTTAAACGATCGCGCCTATACGCTTTATCGCCCGATGGTCGTTACCTACAACGATAATAAGGGTCTTATGGAGACGATTCAGTACGCGGGCTTCCGCGAGGCTTGCGACGATATCCGTTACGCTACTTATCTTAGAGAGCTCTCTGAAGAGTGCCTTAAGAAGGGTGATGTTGATGCGAGACTTCTCGCTAAGAAAGCTCGCATGTATTTATCGATGCTTAAGCGCGACTCTGTAGACTTAAATCTCGCTCGCCTTGAGATGATAGATTATATCCTTAAGATGCGCAAGGCGTTGGGCAAGTAAGAAAAGGAGTTTTTAAAATGAAAAATTTATTGTTTGTACTTTCTTTGGTGACTGCGGCTGCGGTTATTGCCGCGCCTGCTGACAAAGCCGCGAAGCCCGCCAATCCATCTAAGGTCAGTCAAGAGGCGTGGAAGACTCTTAAAAAGGAGACTGACGCTCTTATTAAGAAAAACTTTAAGGGCGGCTTTGCCGATTATTGGCACAACGACATTGATGCTGCGCGCGCTAAGCTCGAAGAGGCTCTTACTAAGGATGTTTATCTTAATAAGGAGAAGATCGAGATTTGCAGCGAAATCGCCAGGTGTCATCTCGAAGCGACGCGTGATATCGCCGCGGCTTTGGAGGCGGTTGAGTATCCCTTTAAGAAGCTTCAGCTCTGCGATGCCGATAAGGTTCTTGCTGAGACTTCGCGCGCTAATCTGAAGTCACTCGTAGATTTTAACCCTAAGGCGAAAGTTGCTGATAAGCCTAAAAATAAAATTACGGCCGAATATTTCGACGCCGAATTCAAGAAGGCTAAAGCTCCTCGCGGTTATCACGGCAGGCTCGTTCGTGAATATGTCGCTTATTGCAATGCGACTTACGGCAAGGATATGTTCGATAAGATCGGTGAGATGATTGATAATCAGTATAAGATGAATCCCAAGAGCGACATCTTAAATGACGTTTATCGTTATATCAGCACCTCTTTCCGTGCTGAGGGTTATATGGCTACAGCCGAGTGCGCCGAAGAGTTGCTTAAATTCGTCGAAAAACGCGCTAAGAATGTTCCTGGCCCGAGCGCGAGAGCTAAATTTACTTATGCCGCCAAGTTCCCCGTATTAAGCGAAAAGGCTTACGCTTACGCCAAGGAGTTTTTAGCTGCCAAGGCTCCTGAAGGTATGAAGGAGAGCGATAAGAAGGGTTATATTAAAGATCGTAATGCCGCGGCGCTTTTTGTAGCTGAGGCGGATATGTTCGCTAATCCCGCTAAGGCCGAGCAGATCGGCAATAAGTATCTTGAGACGATCGAAAAGAAGGGCGATAAGATTGAGCTCGCCAAGGTTTATGAGAAGGTCGCTAAGAAGTTGGTCGCTAAGGGTGATGAGAAGAGCACCAAGACGATTTTAGCTTTTCATGCTAAGATTGTTCCTCTGCGCGAGCAGGTTAAGTGCGAGTGCTTCTGGTGGAATGACGCTCCTCGCACTTTAACGGGCGTTCTTGATTCAGAGCGCTATCAGAAGGCTAAAAAGTCGCTTCTCAGCGTTAAGTATGGCGAAAACCTTAAGTTTCTTATCGAAACTGACGCGGCGATTACAGGGCGCGAAATGACCTTCGATGATGGATCTAAGTTCCGTCCGACAGAGTTCTTCTCTTATGCCGATGAGGTTGGCGTAAGGATTATGCTTAGAATGTTCCTTGATAATATGGACGACATTAAGATGGGGCTTGCTAATCCCCCCGGCTTTGAGTCGTACGTCGCTACCGGTATTGATAATCCGTACCACTGCTTGATGATTGACGCGCGTGAGGGCGCAAAGTTATCGGCTACATTTACGACTCAGTATGATAACATCACTGGTCATCGTACTGCCAAGACCAACTTCCGTCAAGAATCAGTCTATCTCGATGACGGGGTCGCGCTTCTTTTAACCATGCCTTGGGAGAGCGTATTCGCATCGATTCCGTCTGAGAAGACTCCCGCCTGGTATGTCGAGTTCATTCACTGGATGCGCGGCGGTTATACTCTCGGTGGTTCGCCCTCGGTTCACAACCGCTCTTCGTTCGCTGAATTGAAGTTTACGAACTTTAATAAAGAGGCTGATGCGAAGATCAAGCGCCGTCTTCTTTTCGCAGGTAAGAAGATTTTCGGTGCTTCTTGCAGCCCTCGTGGTAATGGTTATATTGAGAAGTGGCAGGATCCCGAGCTTGGCGATCAGGAGTTTTACCTTAAGAAGGTTAAGCCCTTCGTCAGTTCGATTAATGCGTATACCGCCCGCATAAAGAAGACGATGACTGATGATGAAGTCATCGAAATCTACGCGGCGGTCGGCGAGAAGCTTTTTAATGTTGATTTTATCGTCGAGCAGATGCGTCGTCAGTGGCTCGATGAAAAGTTCACTAAAGAATAATAAAACTTACAATTATGAATTACGCTGCGATATTAACACCTTTTGTTTCAATAGCGGTATTGATATCTTGTAATAAGGCGTGCGCGGAGGCTAAGTCGGCCGAAGCGCGCGCTTCTCATTTACAAGTGGAGTTTGTAGACTGTCCTAAATGCGATAAGCGTATGCGCATTTCGGAGGATGGTAAAAAGGCGTTCATAAATCGCAGTAAAGTAAGCGAGCTTGAGCGAGCTGAAATGGTTGAGCGCGCGAAGCGTTTTCTTAAGCTCGCTAAGCCGATTAAGCCGGCCAATCCTAAAACTCCTCTAATGGGGTGGTCGAGCTGGAATACCTTCGGAGCGGAAATCTCGGAGGGTGTGATCGTAGAGACGGCTCGAGCTATGGTTACTAACGGCTTAAGAGACGCGGGCTATGTTTATGTAAATTTAGACGACGGCTTTTTTGACGGCCGTTATCCCGACGGTAAGCTTAAAATCCATGCGCGGCGCTTCCCCGAAGGGCTTAAGGGTACGGTCGATGCGATTCACGCCCTTGGTATGAAAGCGGGCATCTATTCTGACGCGGGAACTAATACGTGCGCGAGCTTCGGTGGCGAATTAGGCGGTAAGGGCGCGGGACTTTGGGGGCACGATGTTGAGGATTGTAAGCTCTTTTTCAATGAGCTCGGCTTTGACTTCTTTAAGGTCGATTACTGCGGCGGATATCAGCAAAAACTCCCTGAGCGCGATCGTTACACGGAGATTTCAAAGGCTATTCGCGCTACCGGCAGGGATGTCCACTACAATATCTGCCGCTGGGCGTTTCCGGGCGCGTGGGCGGCGGACGTGTCGGATTCGTGGCGCACTTCGGGCGATATTCGCGCTGATTGGGAAGTAATAAAATTTATTACGACCAATTCCTTTAATCTCGCTTCATACGTAAGACCCGGTAAGTTCAACGATATGGATATGCTCGAGGTCGGTATGCTTAAGGGTAAGGTAAAGTCTGCGTTCGGCAAGACCGATCCTGGGATTACGCGCGATGAAGAGGTGACTCATTTCGGTATGTGGTGTATTATGACCTCGCCCTTGATGCTCGGATGCGATGTTAGGAATATGGATAGCGAGTCTCTTAAACTCGTTAAGAATCCCTTTCTTATCAGAATGAATCAGGATCCCCTCGGCCAGCAGGCGTATGTCGCAGCGCGAGAGGGCGAAGTTTATATGCTGACTAAGGACGCATTCGTATTGCGCGGCACTTCGCGCTATGTGGCCGTATGTAATACGAGCGACAAGGAGAAAGAGTTTACGATTAAAGCGCGTGACTTGGATTTAGCGGGCTCCATAGCGGCTTTTGATCTCGTCGAGCGCGGCGATTTAGGCGAGTTTACCGACGAAGTTACAATTCGTCTTAGACCTCACGCATCTAAATTCTATCTTTTTGACGCGGAGCAGAGGTTGGATCGCGTCGTTTATGAGGCGGAGGGCGCATTCCTCGCGGAATACGATAATCTCGGTAAGCGCAGCCAGGGCTCGCGCATTGTTCCGACCTGGTACGATGTCGAAGGCGCGTCAGGTGGTATGGTTGTCGCGAATCTCGGCGGCAATAAAGATAATACGCTTACTTGGGGCGATGTTTATGTTCCTAAATCCGGCGAATATACGCTTACGCTTCGCATTCGAACTGATAAGGATTGTGCGTTTTATATGACCGTCAATGACGGAGAGAAAATTACCGTTCAGGCTGACAGCGGAGATAAGGCGAAATTCATCGAATCTCTTCACTCGGTAAAGCTTAACTCAGGCTCAAATAAGATCAAGCTTTTTAACCTGACTGACAAGCTCCCTGAAATTGATTGCTTAATCGTAAGATGAAGTGAGGCCTTTGTTTCCTAACGAGGAGTGGTTTTATGATTTCTGTTTTACCTATTGTTGCTGCAGCATTTATCGCTTCTGAGGGCGGTGACGAGCTGCGCCTTTATCAGACGACCGCGTCAAAAGATTTTCGCGAGATTACAACATCTGGGTTTACTATTCACTCATACCCGGCTGCGCCAGCCTTGGATGTTGATAAAGCTAAGTCGATGCATGAGTTCTTAGGCCTAGGCGGGGCGATGACCGACGCTTCGGCCTGGATATTGGCGAATATGCCTAAAGAGAAGCGTGAAAAGCTTGTGAAGGATCTTTTTACGCCTGAAGGGTGTAACTTAAGTACACTTAGGCTTTGTATCGGAGCTAGCGATTATTCAACGGCTCTTTACAGTTACAATGATACGCCTGGCGATGTGGAGATGAAAGATTTTTCATTAGCGCGCGATGATAATTATTTAGTTCCTATGGTAAAAGAGGCGATAGCTTGTCAGCCTGATATGTTTATCTTCGCTTCGCCCTGGAGCCCGCCGGCGTGGATGAAAAATTCGAATTTGATGATTTCGGGTCAGCTTAAAGATGATTCGATGGGGGCTTTAGCCAATTATTTTGTGAGATATGTCGAAGAATACGCTAAGCGCGGCATAAAAATATCGGCTGTCTCGCCTCAAAACGAAACTATGTGCGATACGGGCGGGCAATATCCGTGTTGCACGTATACCGCTGAGAAAGAAGGTGTATTCGTAAGAGACCATCTTTCCAAGGCTTTCAAGAAAGCTGGGTTAGATACTAAAATCTGGGTCCATGACCACGATCCCGATAAGCGCGGCATAGAACGCGTCAAAAAGCTAATGGCGATAGAAGGGGTAAGTGATGCTATTGACGGTATCGCGTGGCATTGCTACTGTAATCCTAAGGAATCTGAAAATATGGCTCCGCTAAAAGCGGCGTATGCTGATAAAGGCTTTTATCATACAGAAAACGGCCCTCATGTCGTTATAAAGGAAAGATCCGAATTCTGGTGGGCGGCGAAAGTGTTCGGTATGCTCCAGAACGGCTGCTCAATGTTTACGACGTGGAATATCTGCCTTGATGAATTGGGCACTCCAGCTACAGGCGCACATCTTTGCGGCGGCTTTACGGTTGTAGATTCTGTTACGGGTGAAGTCACATATTCGCCTCAGTATAAATTATTCAGGCACATCGGCCCGTTTGTAAAGCGCGGTGCCCGTATTATGGATGTAGAAGGCTTTAGAGACGGAACACGTCTTATCCTCTTTCGCAATCCGGACGGTCAGTATGTGCTGGTCGTCGCATCGGACGGTTCGCTGGTTCGCAGAATCCAACGCCGTAGGATTGTCGTTAAGTATAAAGGCAAGTATAAATCGCTGCCGTTACCAGGCGGCGAATGGTCGGTCTCCACATTAATCTTTAAATGACGCCAACGGAGAATGTTTTGAGGAGTCCCGCTTTTCAATATTTTTGCGTCCGCAAGAAATATCGCTCGTTGTGTTCGGCGTTGTGTTTTTGGTATAATGCAAAAGTTTAGAATTTGAAAATGAAAGAGTAAATTATGAAAAGGTTATTAGTTTTGTCTTTGTGTTTAGTGACTGGTTCGCTTTTTGCGCAGCCTGTTATTCCAGGTGAATTTACGGATCCCTCGAATCTTAAGAAGGTTTTTGAGCCTCCGCGTTATTTTAAGGCGCCGGTTGAACGTCAGTTCCCTTATGTTTCGGCTTATTACATTAAGCCTATTGTGACGACTGACGAGAAGGTTGAGTTTAGTTATTACGTCACCGATTACAATCATTCCCAGGAGCGTTTTCGTGATAACTCCCATCGTTTTGACGTCTACTTAAAGGTTGTTACTTCGACTGGGCGTGAGCTTAAGAGAACTAAGAATAATGTTGGCGCGGGTGACGGTAAGTTCTCCTTTAAGCCGTTTCCGAAGGGCGAGTATGAGGTTTGCATTTGGGCAGTAAATCGCGCTAATAATCTCGAATCTCATCGCGTTTGGCATACTTTCCGCGTCGTAACGCCCGAGGATCTTAAAATCCCCGCCGATAAAGTTTATACGATGACGGCTGACGATCTTAACGCGTACGAAATTTGCAATAAGGGCGATTTAGGGCGCATGGTTTTAGTTGAAGTTCCTCATCCGCCTAAGAAGATGGCCTTTAACGATCAGTTTAAGATGTATAAGGAAGTAATTGCGAAGTACATCGAAGAGAATCCTACTAAGGCTAATGACGGTAAGGTCGGATATACGGTTTATGCTCCAGCGCGCGGCGGAAATATTATTTTCAACTCTTGGCGTGCTCTTAAGGTCGTAAACGATTCCGGTTACGACACGAATAAGGTTGAACAGGTTGCGCTTAAGACAGCGCAGGGCTTACAGAAACTTCTTAATGATAAGGCGGCCGCTGGCTTTAAAAAGGTTGTTATGCTCCCCGGTACTTATCGTATAAGCGGTTTTTCGTCGATTAGCTTACCTTCGAACATGACGCTCGACTTAAACGGCGCTACCATTAAATGTAACGGGTTTGCGGGTGTTCACGGGTGTATGGTTAGAATTGCAGATGTTAAGGACGCTCACTTAGTAAACGGTACGATCGAAGGTGATTACTTTGAGCATCTTTATGACGCTTTGCCCAACAATCCCGAATGGCCGCTCGGATTTTCGATTTCTGCTGAGTCGGTTGATTGCTCTGTCGAAAATGTTGTAGTTAAGGATATTACGGGTTACGGCGGCAGTAACGGTATGGGTAAGCGTAATGGTTCCCTCCATCGTTATCATCGCGGTCTCGGTAAGTTCGTTCCGGGTGCGCTCGATCCTAAGACCGGTGAGCTTATCGAGGATCGTAAGCTTCAGTTTACGAGCGGCTTTGTTAAGGTCGAGCCTGAAAAGGTTAAGCGTGTTCAGGTTTCGAAGTATCTCGGCTATCAGGGTATCGCTTCTCAGCAGTGGCAGCTCGTCGGTTGCTGGTACGATAAGGATAAAAAGTTTATTTCGTCTGAGACGATTTATCAGTATCGCGAAATTCCGATTCCTGCAAACGCCGCGTTTTTGCGCGTAACCCAGCTTAACTGGTCATTAGAAGAGGCCAATAAGACGGGGCTTACGATTTGCGCGTTCTTCATCCCGCGCAACTGCACCATTAAGAATTGTACTTTCGATCGTGCGCGCTGCGTAGGCTACGCGGCGAGTGCGATGAGAAACTTCCTTTTTGAAGGTAACTTTATTACCCGCAGCGGAGAGTCCGCCGCCAAGTGCGCGTTCGACGCGGAAGACGGCTGGGATATGATGCAGGATACGACCTTTATCGCGAACAAGTGTAGCGGCAATATGCTTAACAATTCGCTCCTTACCTGCTGCGGTCATAACTTCATTTTCGAAAAGAACGAGTGCGCGATTCATTTCTGGGGTCGTACTAATTCGTCTTGTGTTCGCGATAATAAGCTTACGACTGGTTCATATTATTGCGACAGCCAGAATCGCTCTGGTTACGGGCGCTTTATTCGTAATACATATTCTAAGGGCCTTTCCGTTCCTCAAACGAGAAGCGATTCGCGCTTAGGATGGGATTATGCCTTTTACGATTTGGACTTGATGACGACGAGTACTAACAATAACGCTTGGGTTTCGTTAAGCGATTCTGCGCGTCTCGTTAATTCCAAGGCATCCAATCGCGCTATAGCGCCTGCCAATGCGGTAGGGTGCTACTTTGAGAATTGTCAGGTCAATCATATTATGAGCGGCAGGTGGAATGGCGTCGTAATGAAGGGCGGTAAGTTCAACGCCTTTAGAGGCAGAAATGTGTTTGATGACTGCAAGTTTAATAAAGTTTCATTTGGCAATTTCCTTGAAGGTAAGCAAACCTTTAAGAATTGCGAATTTGATGGCTGCCACTTCGGTGGAATTTCAGGCGGTTCGATGGAGTTTGAGAATTGCAAGTTTACGAATACTTCCATGTGGAACGGCTATTGGGTAAGAGCCAGTAATATTAAGTTTAAGAATTGCACATTCGATGTTCCAGGTAAATACTTCCTCCGTCTTGGCGCGTACGGTATCGGTCAGATCGAGTTCGATTCTTGCAAGGCTACGACAGCTGCAAAGTCTGGCGTAATCTTCTGCGATATCTCCGACTGGCGCTCTTCCAACCCCGGCGATACTGTAGCTGGTACTATTACTGTTACGAATTGCGTGTTCGGTCCCGGCTTTGATAGCGCGATTGGATGCTCTTCGGTCAAGTGGAGCGCCGAGGCTAAAAAGAAGAATCCTAAAAAGCCCACGAAGTCGGTGACATTTGTCGTCAAGAACAACAAGATGTCCAAGGGCGCCAA
>JAGCJE010000126.1 GCA_017648225.1 Kiritimatiellia bacterium
AGCACTGAAAAAACTGAAGGAGGCTTGTCATGGGGTTTGGCACAGGGTCTAATCGCGGTTGGCTTGTCGCTCCTGTAGTTTTTGCACTGTCGCTAATATGCCTAATGACGGCATGGGCCGTAATGGAGCCCGGCTGTCTTGTGGGCTCTTTCGACAATAACGGGAGGTCGCCCTTTGAATTGGCGACGCTCCCGTTTTTCGCCGCCGTAATTCCGCTTGTGTGGTGGAAGTGCCCGTTTGAGGGTTCGGCGGCGCGCAGGCGCGTTCTGTCGCTTATGGTGACGGTTGTCGCGGCGATGGCGATTATTAAACAGCTTGATCTCCATAATGCCGTCTTGAGCTGCCTTTACCCTGATTACGTCGGCGCCGACGGTTCGCTCGTTTCGGGTAAACTCGTCCGTCCGAACGGGAAGCCGCTTAACGGAACTCCTTTCAAGATGCGCGTTATCACGAACGGTGAAGTTCCGTTCGGAATGAAGGCGCTGATCGTCGGTTATTTTACTCTTTTCTTCGGTCTCTTCGCGGCGGGATTTGCCTACCTCGCCCAGTTCTGGTTTGACGGTGTTCTCAAACTTAAGCCTTCGGCATGGGCGTGGGGGTGCTTCGGCGCGAGCGGGGTTGTCGTCCAGATTTCCGACAGACTTCCTTCGTGGCTCGGCCATGCTCACGGTCTTTCAAAGTCTGCGGACGGAGTTACAAAAGCCCAGTCCCTCTGCACCGCGCTGGAAGAGGGCGGCGAGATGATGATCGCCGTCTTTGCGCTTCTTACGATTTATTTCTCCTGGAAGGAGATACGCGCGAAAGCTCCCGTGAAAAAGGGGACAGTCCCCTCTAAGACGGTCCTTTTCTGGGGGCGCTTCGACCACGGTTATTCGCGCAACCGCGTTAATATCGCTCTTTTCGGCGAGCTCGGCTGGAACGTTGAGTTTTTTGACGTTATTCTCTCGCCGCGCTTCGGTGATATCGAAGCTGTTTTGCGCGGCTTGAGCCGCAAGGTTAAGCCGGATCTCGTATGGGTTCCCGTCTGCCGTCAGCGTGACATTATGGCCGCGTGCCGCTGGGCGCGCCGCAACGGCGTTAAGGTTCTCTTTGATCCGATGATTTCGGCGTGGGATAAAAAAGTGCTTGAGCAGAAGAAGTGGAAGGCCGACGAGCCCCGAGCTAAAAAGCTTCACGCGCTTGAGAAGAAGATGATGAACGCGCCCGATTTCGTAACATGGGATACGAGCTGCCACGTCGACTTCTGCGAGCGCGAGTTCGCGGTCCCGCGCGAGAAGATGGCTCCGCTATTTACGGGGACCGACGAGAAGATATTCAAGCCCGGTCCCGCTCCGGCGCGCGAGGGGACTGACTTCCGAGTTCTTTATCACGGCGCTTACATTCCTTTGCACGGTATGGAGTACATTGTCGAGGCCGCGCGTATGACCGAGGGAAAGGGGATTCACTGGGATCTTCTCGGATGGGGCGCTTATAAGGCTAAGACCGAGGCTCTCGCGGAGGGGATAAGCAACATCACATTCCTTGATAAAGTGCCCTACGCTAAAGTCCCTGAAGTGATTTACAAGGCCGATGTGGTATTAGGTGTTTTCGGTACGACCGAAAAAGCCTCGCGCGTTATCGGCAATAAGATTTTCGAGGCGATGGGGTGCGCCCGTCCCGTCATCAACGAATATTGCACCGGTTATCCGCCGGAGGCGAAAGACTGTAAAGCGATTAAGTTCGTCCCTGCGGGCGACGCCGCGGCGATCGTGAAGGCGGTCGAGGAATACCGCGCCGATTGGGCTAACCGCGACAGCTACAACGAGGCGGCCTATGAGTTCTTTAAGAATCATCTTTCGATGGCCGAAGTTAAAAAACAGCTTGTCGGTATTTTGGACAGACTTGGCTTGTAAAAGCGCATAATTTTTAAACGACTTAAAAGGAGGTTGAAAATGATGAAAAGCCGATTTAAGGTTGTTTCTCTCTTGCTTGCTTCAGTATGTTCTTTCGTCGCCGTTGCCGATGATGCTAAAAAAAGCGAGCTTCCGCCTTGGCGTACGCCGGCGGTAAATTCAATTAATCGCCTTGAGGCGCGCGCAATCGCCGTTCCTTGCGAGAGCGAAGACTTAGCGCTTAAAATTGCCAAGGGCGATATGCCGCGTACCGCGTCAAAGTGGATAAAGTCGCTTAATGGAACATGGGGATTTAAGTGGAAGAGTAATATTGAGCTTAAAGATTGGGAGAAGGAGTGTACGATAGCCGTTCCCGGTTGCTGGCAGCTTCAGGGCGACTTCGATCCTCCGTTATACACGAATATCCGCTATCCCATTAAAAATCTCGGTAACGGCGATCCTATGGGCGAGGTCGATAAGAACTTTACGAGCTATAAGTATCGCAATCCCGTCGGCTTATACTCCTTGAAGTTCTCCGTTCCCGACGATTGGAAATCGCGTCGTACTGTCATTCACTTCGGCGGTGTATCCTCCGCGATGTATGTCAGACTTAACGGTAAAGAAGTCGGCTACTCTGAAGACAGTCGCCTTCCCGCGGAATTTGATCTTACGAAATATCTCAAGGACGGCGAGAATTTCCTTGAAGTTGAAGTTATTAAGCATTGCGATGGAACATTCCTCGAGGATCAGGATTTCTGGCGCCTTTCGGGTATTTTCCGCGACGTGTGGCTCGTATCCGAAGATAACGCTTCCAGCAAGGATCTTATAGTTGAAACTAAGCTTTCGGACGATTTTTCCAAGGGTGAGCTCATAGTCCGCGACGAGAAGGGTGCTATTCTTTTCACAAAGAGCTACGATAAGCCTAAACTTTGGAGCTGCGAAGCGCCAAATATGTATTACGAGACGATTAAGTATCCTTGCGGCGATTATCGCGCGGTGGCCTTCGGCTTCCGCAAAGTTGAGATTAAGGATTCCGTAATTTACATTAACGGTAAACGCGCTTTGTTTATGGGTGTTAATCGCCATGAAATGCAGCCCGAGAGCGGTTATACGGTAACTCTCGAAGGTATGAAGCACGATATTCTGATTATGAAGATGCTTAATATCAATGCCGTAAGAACGTGCCATTATCCCGATGATCCGACCTGGTACGAACTTTGTGACCGCGCGGGCCTTTATGTCGTATGCGAGGCTAATATCGAATCGCACGGCGCCGGCTACGGTAAGGATTCTTATTCCAGAAAACCCGCCTATCTCGCTACCCACGTAGAGCGCGGCGTCAATATGGTTAAGACTTTTAGAAACCATCCTTCGGTTGTGATTTGGTCGATGGGTAATGAGGCCGGCTTCGGCGACAATTTTGTCGCGCAGTATAAGGCTGTCCGTGCGCTCGATCCGACGCGCCCGATACAGTATGAGCAGGCGGCGAACAATCCTTGGACCGATGTTTTCTGCCCGATGTATATGCGCCCTTGGGATTGCGAGAATTATGTAAAGAACAATCCTAAGAAGCCGCTTGTTCTTTGTGAATATTCTCACGCGATGGGCAATTCCTGCGGCGATATCCATGATTACTGGAAGCTCGTCAGAAAATATCCCTCTATGCAGGGCGGCTTTATCTGGGACTTTGCCGATCAGGCTCTTTGGAAAACTGACGCGAAGGGTAAGTTTTTAGCTTACGGCGGCGACTTCGGCGATAAGCCTAATGACGACAACTTCTGCTGCAACGGCCTTGTCGCGGCAGATCGTTCATTCCATCCGAGCGCATTGGAGGCGAGGCACGCCTATCAGCCCGTTAAGGTTGATTCATGGGATTGGGCGACTAAGACCATTACGATTTATAACGCCTTCCGATTTACGAATCTTGATAATGTGATGCTCAGGTGGGCCGTTTCAAAGAGTGGAAAGGTGGTAGCTTCGGGAGAGTCCGAGCTTAAGGGAATTGAGCCTGATTCCGTTAAGGAGATTAAGCTTGAGAAAGTTATAGACGGTGATTCGATTATATTTGCGTTTTGGTCTAGGTCTGCAGGTCCCTTCGCTTACGATGAATTCGTAAAGCCTTTTGTTCGCCTCGGGACCCCCATTACCGGGAGCGGAAAGAAACTTGATAAAAATCCCTTTAAGATTAACCTCTGGCGTGCGCCGATCGACAATGACTGCGGCTGGAATATGCCTAATGTCTGCGCAATCTGGAAAAAGGCGACCGAGACTCAGGTGATGCCTGAAGGCGTAGAGTCTGAATTTGATGCAACCCGCCTTGAGGATGGACGTATTCGCGTCGATTGGACTCTTAACGTTAAGAATGTCAAAGCCGACGCCAAACTTCCTCCTATTCCGCGTGTCGGTCTTACATTTACGATTCCGAAGGATTTTATTAAGGTGAAGTGGTACGGCGAAGGTCCGTATGAGAATTACAGCGATCGCGCCAACTCTTCAGTGGTTTCTGAATATAATATGGTCGTTGGCGTTTCATCGGGTGTCTTTACCGCTAATGCTCTTAATCCCGATAACTACACCGAGCCCGGCGAACAGGGCTACCGCACTCAGTGCCGTTGGGTAGAGTTCTCCAATAAAGAGGGTAAGAAGATTAAGGTTACGGCTCTTAACGCGCCGTTCGGCTTCAACGCCTGGCCCTATACTCAGGAGGATCTCGAGAAGGCTAAGCATCAGCGCGACTTGAAAGCGCGCGACGAAATCACCGTTAATATCGACGCGGCGCAGATGGGCGTAGGCGGCGATAACAGCTGGGGCGCGAGGCCCCACGACGACGATATGCTGGGCGAGGGAGAGTACGACCTGAGATTTATTGTTGAAGGTCTCTGATCGGTTTGTGAGCGGGGGTCGTCAAAGGCATTCTATTGCCGATGGACGGACATTAGTTTGCGATGATCA
>JAGCJE010000127.1 GCA_017648225.1 Kiritimatiellia bacterium
ATAGCCGTCGAAATAAACGGCGTAGCCGGTCGAGCCGCCGCCCAGATCGAGAACCAGGGCTCCGTTGCGTTTTTCGGAGTCGTTCAGCACGGCGTCGGCCGCGCAGGATACCGCAAAGAGGGGGTCGCGCAATTCGAGGTTGGCTTCGCCCGCCGCGGTTCTTGCGTCGTTTATCCTGTTGGTGTCGCCGTGGATGTGAAGGGTGTTGAGACGGAGCATTCTGCCGCTCATGCCCTTTGGGGATGAAATCCCTCCGAGCGCGTCAAGTCCGTATGTCTGGTAAATGATGTCCAGCGTTTCGCGATCTTTCGGCAGAATCATCATCTGGCAGGCGCGCTCGACCTCTTCGATGTCGCGGTTGGTGACTTTTGAGCCTTCGACCTGAACGCTGCTGCAGTACGGATCGACTTTTATGTGCTGGCCGGAGACCACGAGAAAGGCGTTGCCGATATTGAGGGAGTCGTCGTCCTTGCCGCGTTTCTGCTCGATGGCCTTCAAGACGCTTTTTATCGACTGCGTCACCTGGTGTATGTTGAGAATTTGACTTTTGCGAACGCCGGACGAATTGATTTCGGCATGTCGGATTATTTTAAGTCTTGATCCCGTTTTCGCCTCAGCGACCGCCAGTACCGTCTGGGTGGTGCCTAGTTCTATCGCAGCGTATATGTTCGTCATCTGATAAATTCCTTCTCGTTTGGTGAAACCGTGACGCGGTCTCTGTCTGTGACGATGAATGTCTGATAATGTCCGGTTTTCAGGTCGGCGCTGATGATGCTGCTGATCTTTCGGATCGCGTCGTCCATGTTGCCGGCGTCGTGCACGCCTTTTTTGCAGATATAGTCCCACAGAAGTTCGATCTTGTTGTATTCGCGGGTTCTGGCGACGAGGTAGATGTCGTCTGAGACGTCGACCTCGGTCAGATGGATGTTTGCAATGTCCTTAGAGGAGCACAGTTCGATAAGACGCAGCGCCATCTGCGCCTTTCCGGAGACTTTCTGGCCCTTGTTCGCACTGTTCTTGGATTCTCTTATTATAGGTAGGGTGGTGGAGTCTCTGAGCGGAAAATTGAAGACGACGCCTTCGGAGTCGACCACAAGCCATTTGACTCTCCCGGATGAATCCTTTTCGAAATTTATCCTGGCGATCGGCTTGCGTTCCTCTACGGCTATCGTTACCTTGTCCGGCAGACGTTTCGTTATTTTTATATTGCTGAAAAGAGGATATTTCCTGAGGGCTTCCTGGCGTCGTTTGTTGAAATCAATTTCTGCGAGATTGCATCCGTTCGTAAGATTGAACAGCGCGCGCACGTTGGCCTCGGGGAAATGGGGCGACGCTTTGATTTCGATCTGGGTCGCCTGATCGGTTACGATCGACTGCGAATCGCGTATGCTGATTCCCTTGTCGTATATTTTCACCGTAAGGTAGCAGACGAGCGCGCAAACGGCGAAAGCCAGAAAAATCAAAATGCCCGCCTTAAGCAGCCGGCTGTTTACGGTTGATGAACGGCCGTTGACGGATTTCAGGGACGCGTGACGTTTTGCGGGTTTGTTTTTTTTGTTTTTCATCTGTCGTAATCGGCGCTGGAAAGAATTTTGTCGCAGACCTCGGCGAAAGTAAGTCCTGTTTTCATGCCCGCCATCGGCACGAGCGAGTGTGATGTAAATCCTGGCGAAGTGTTGAGCTCGAGAACATATAGCCTACCGACGGGGGAGACTCTGAAATCAATGCGCGTTACACCTCTGCAGCCGAGGGCGTTATACGCCTCGACGGCGGTTTTCTTAAGTTTTTCGGAGAGTTCTCCGTCTTCAAGAAAAGGATAGCGCGTTTCGTCGGATTTGTACTTTTCGTCAAAGCCGTACCAGCCGTCTTTAGCGAGGATCTCAATTACGGGCAGAGCCTTCCCGTCGATCACAGCTACCGTCATTTCGCGCCCTGGGATGAATTCTTCGACGAGAATTTCGCCCTTGCCGCCCTGGGCGTCGAGCGCGGCCGACAATGCTCCTTTCCACTGTTCCGGGGTCGAGACCTTTGAGATGCCTACTGACGAGCCGTCGCTCGGCGGCTTTACGACAACCGGCAGCGGAAGGGGGGACGCTTCGGTTCCCGGGCTTGCGAGCGACCACGCGGCGGTGGGCACGCCTTTCATCTCAAGAACCATTTTCGTTTTTATTTTATCCATGGCGATGCGCGATGTCATCGCTCCAGGGCCGGTATAGGGGATTTTCAGCTGATTCAGGGCTGTCTGCACGCCGCCGTTTTCGCCCCAGCCGCCGTGAAGGGCGATGTAAACGGCGTCGACACCTTCGGGGAGAGCCGTAAGGTCGTCAGATTCAAGAACAACGGGAATCACTTCGTATTTTCCCAAAGAGGAGAGCGCCTCGGCTACATTGGCACCGCTGTCGAGCGAGACTTCGCGCTCGTTCGATCTGCCACCCATCAATACAGCAATTTTTTTCATATATAATAGTATATCAAATTTAGCGCTATTGCCGTTGTGAAAAAAAATTAAAAATACCCCCTTGCGCGTCGGAAAAAGATTTGATAAACTATGTCCTCGTTCGCCCGAAAGGGTGAGCGACCGATCTTTGAAAGTCGATATTGGAGAAAACAGTAATTGTTTGTGTGAGGAGCCGAAAGTTCCGCGAGGAACTTTCAAACTAAAAACTTTCTTTTTCTGAGAGTTTGATTCTGGCTCAGAACGAACGCTGGCAGCGTGGATTAGGCATGCAAGTCGAACGGGATCACCGAGGTAGCAATACTGAGGTGTGAGAGTGGCGGATTGGGGAGGA
>JAGCJE010000128.1 GCA_017648225.1 Kiritimatiellia bacterium
CATGTTCGCCTCGTATGCGCGAACGACATCAAGCGATATTTCGAGTATACGCTCAAACTCTCGATGAAATGCCTTTTCGAAATCTTCGAACGTCTCGGCTTTAAATTCGCCCGTGCGCGCATTCTCAAGAAGATCGACCATTATGCGCGGCATGTTTATTATGCAGGGAAGCGTCGTATTAGCGGCGGCGCGGGGCTGGAACTCATAGCATCCCCAAATGTCGAGAGTTCGCGCCTCTTCGGCCGAAAAACCCATAGCCGCCATCGCCTTAGCCATCGGCTCTTCACCGCAAAATACGATAGACCTGTGACGACGCGCCATATCAAGAGCCTTTGAAAGAATATCATCGGGCGTATTAGGCGCGATTTTCATTTGAAGCTTAGGCGTTGGAACATGAACCTCATCGGCGACTTCAAGAACAATCCTAGAAACTTCGTTATATTCCGTCGTTCCGTCGGCCTTTGTTCCGCCGATATAGACAGGCTGCCCCCACCAGTTGTCTAGCGAGCCCCATTGCCACCAGAAATGCTTAACGAGATTCTTAAACTCTTCGCGCGTCGTGCGCCCCGCCTTAATATCCGCCTCATAATACGGCAAAAGAAGTCGATCCCAGTTACCGAGGGACCGGACTTGAAGATGATCTAAATGTTCTCCATAATAGAAAAAGAGAAGCTGAAAAAGCATCACCTCATACGCTGTCTTCGGTGGAGCCTTGGAGAGATTTTTAAGTGCGGCAATTTCGGCCTTAATGACGGGATCGTCAGCACACTTAGACGCTTCGGCGATTCTTGCGAGGCGTTTAACGTTTTCGAGCATCGCATCGGCGACAATCCGCATCGCGTTACTGTAATCATTAGTCGCCTTGGACGCGTCAATCTCAGCTTTTATCCCGGGAAAGCCGAGCTTAAGAATTCTGTCCCAGTCGGGAACTGCGTGATCGTAGTCGTGCCTTAAGACAGAGCCCTTAACTTCTTTAGATTTAGCCTTAGCGTCAGGGCAGTATTTCGAATCGACCTCCGCGATACGCTCGTTTATGAGCTTCGTAAGAACGCGGTTCCTTTTACTCCAGCACGAAAACGCGGGAAACGTGTCGTGGGGGGAAAAGCCGACCGACATCTCCTCGCACGTCATCTTGAAGATTTCGGCCTTGATGAGACACCAGGGCTTTACGCCCTTTCCGTCGGCCGCTATTTTCTCGGCCTTCGCCTTAAGCTCCTCGACGCCGAGTCCCGTGGATTTATCGGTAACATCGCTGCGCCACTTAGATTTCAGATACGGAAGATCATCTTCAAACGCCGCGAACGCGCAGGGCGCGAACGCAAGCGCCTGAAGTATACCCAGCATCAGAAATCTAAAGAACGCATGCATCTTATCTTAAGGTGTTTCAGTTTTTGTTTCTGATTCCGTTCCGGCTTCAGGCCCTGGCTCGGCTTCGGCAGCCTCTTCGCCCTCGCAAACGGAAACCGACACGAGCGTCGCGCCCTCGGAGAGGCGTACGAGCTTGACGCCCTGAGCCATGCGGCCCTGAACGCTGAAATCGGATACGGCGCTGCGGACCATCTGCTGGTCGCTCGTGATCGAAATCACGCTTTCGTCGTCGGACACGGCGTGAGCCGCCACGACTGCACCGTTTCGGTCGGCGCCCTTAATGCCGATCATACCCTGACCGCCGCGGCCGTGGCGCGTAAAGTCCTTGAACTCGCAGCGCTTGCCGTAGCCGTTCGCGGTCGCGATAAAGAGCGTCTTCGCGTCGTCGACGGCGTCGAGCGAGACGACGAGATCGTCTCCCAGAAGCCTTACGCCGCGAACGCCCGTAGCCGTGCGGCCCATGCGGCGGACGTCGGTCGCCGCGAAGCGCATCGCGCGGCCGTTTCTCGTAAGCATTATCACATCGTCGTCGGGCTTTACGAGACGGACATCCCTAAGCGAATCGCCCTCTTCGATGTTGATCGCTCGGATACCCGACTTGTTGACGTTCTTAAACTCGCCAAGAAGCGTTTTCTTCACGGTACCCTTTACGGTCGCGAAGAATACGTCAACATCGCCCTCGAACGATCTGATCGGCAGAAGATTCAGGACCTGTTCGCCCTCCTGGAGATTGAGAAGATTGATGAGCGGACGGCCGAAGCTCGTGCGCGGCGCCTCGGGAATCTGATACGCGTCCTTCAGGAAGAGTCGGCCCGTATTCGTAAAGAACATGAGCGAGTCGTGAGTCTGAGCGACGAAAACGAGGCGGATGAAATCCTCCTCCTTGACCTGAGCGCCCTTCACGCCGTGGCCGCCGCGCTTCTGCTCGCGATATTCCGTAAGAGGAACGCGCTTGATGTAGCCGCGGTTCGAAAGCGTAATCACGCAAGGCGCGTCGGGGATCAAGTCCTTCATCGAAACCTCGTTCTCGTCGGCGACGAGCTGAGTGCGGCGGCGCGCATCCTCCTTCGAGCAGTAGCGGTTCTTGATATCGGCGAGATCTTCGCGGATGATGGCGTAGACCTTCTCGGGATCGGCGAGAATCGCCTTGTATTCGGCGATCGCCTCAAGAAGCTTAGCGAGTTCCGCTTCAAGCTTCTCGCGCTCGAGACCGACGAGCTGGTAAAGACGCATCTCGAGAATCGCGTTTACCTGAAGATCGCTGAAGCTGAAGCGCTCCTGAAGTCTCTCCTTCGCCTCCTGACGCGTCTTCGAGGATCGGATGATGGAAACGACTTCGTCGAGATTGTCGATCGCCAAAAGAAGCCCGTCGAGAATATGCTTTCTGGCCTCGGCCTTCTTAAGCTCAAAGCGGGTCCTGCGCGTAATAACCTCGAAACGGTGGTTGACATAGCAGCGGAAGAAATCCTTGAGATTCAGGATCTTCGGGCGACCGCCGTCGATGGCGAGCATGATCGCGCCAAACGTCGTCTGGAGCTGCGTATGCTTGTAAAGATGATTGAGAACAACCTCGCCCATCGCGTCGCGCTTGATATCAATTACGATTCTGACGTCGGCCTTCGATTCGTCGCGGATGTCGCTGATGCCGAGAATTATCTTCTCCTTTACGAGCTCGGCCATGTGCTTGATCATTTCGGCCTTGTTTACGCCGTAAGGAATCTCGGTTACTATGATGCGCTCGCGGCCGTTCTTCTCCTTCTCGACCTCTGCCGTGCCGCGGACCGTAAGCTGGCCTCGGCCGAGCTTGTACATCGCGTTGATGCCGTTGACGCCGCAGATCTGGGCGCCGGTCGGGAAGTCGGGACCTTTGACGAACTGCATGAGATCGTCGACAGTGCATTCGTCGCGATGCTGAATGTAATAATCGATGCCGTCGCAGAGTTCTCCGAGATTATGCGGCGGAATATTAGTCGCCATACCGACGGCAATGCCCGATGAGCCGTTTAAAAGGAGGTTCGGGAGTTTTGCGGGAAGTACGGTAGGCTCTTCAAGCGTTTCGTCGAAGTTTGGCGCCATATCGACCGTATCCTTCTCCAGATCTCCGAGAAGTTCTTCGGTAACCTTCTGCATTCTCACCTCGGTATAACGCATCGCGGCCGCGCCGTCGCCGTCGATGGAGCCGAAGTTACCGTGGCCGTGAACGAGCGGAACTCTGAGCGAAAAAGGCTGAGCCATGCGGACGATCGTTTCGTAAACCGCGCTGTCGCCGTGGGGGTGGTACTTACCGATGACGTCGCCGACGATACGGGCGGACTTCAGGTGCTTCGTGTTCCACGTGTTGCCGAGCTTGTGCATCGCGTAGAGACAGCGGCGGTGAACGGGTTTAAGACCGTCTCTGACGTCGGGCAAAGCGCGCCCGACGATGACGCTCATGGAGTAATCGATGTAATCTCGCGACATCGACTCTTCGATGTTAATTTCATCATTCGCCACTGCAGGATTTTGAATCTCAACGGGCACTTCGGCATCTATTTTTTCATCGCTCATATTGCCTTATATTATACCA
>JAGCJE010000129.1 GCA_017648225.1 Kiritimatiellia bacterium
TATCCGCATTTACGAAAACGATTTGATGCCGCTCGCTCTTAAGTGGGGTGAAGCTAGACCTTACGACTTTGCCCGCAACGCATTCGAGTCGTATATGATGTTGGGCCGTTACGCTGATGCCGTTAAGGCGGCGCGCGACTGCCTTGATAATACGGAATTATCTCCGCTTCAGAAGTATCGTCTTGGGCTTTTTGTCGAATTCGCTGAATTCAACGGCTCTAAGGAAAAGACGTTTAAGAAACTCAAAAAGTACGATGAAGCCTTCGGTAAGGATGTCAGTAATAAAGATCGTGTCGCCATCGTCAGGGCTCTCGGTGCTTTAATCCAGGGTATCAGCGTACGCGAGGAAGTCGTCCGCGGTATTGAGCAATATCGTGAGTCGCTTTACGTTCAGACGCCTAAAAAGCGTTATCAGGTCAAGTTCTCCGATAAGCTCATCACAGGTGTCGACGACTTGGAGAAATTCCCGGCCGAGATGACTGTTTATGACCGCACCTACGGCGGGAATATGGACTTCCTCGTTACCGACGTAGCCTCTGGAGAGCGCGCTGACGTCGGCAAGTCAAAAGAAAAGCTCGAGCCGCCGGAAATGAAGATCGTCGCCGATAAGCGCGGCTTGCATATCCTCGTTGTCGTTAAGGATCCCAAGGCTGACGGAATGGAAATGGGATTTGTCGGCGCAGGTTCGTTCGAGGGTTATATCGCCCCCGGTGAGAATGAGCCGTACGCCTCTATTATGATTAATCCAGTTAAGAATTCCGTAAGCTTCTTCAATACGCTTTATTCTACCTTCGGTCACCGCAGGCTTACGACCGAGGAAAATTCGCGTAAGTATAAGCTCGATCATGTGTTCAGGAATGATAGGTTTCTCTCTTATCTCTTCCTTTCCTGGGAAGCCTGGCCGGAGCGTGCGCCCAAGAACGGTTCGATCTGGGACTTTGAGAACATCTATTGGAACCGTACCGGCAGCTTCTGCTGGAACGGCACCGAGACGATTCACGGCCGCTCGACCTGGGGTGAGCTCGAGTTCACGCTTACCGACGAACAGCGCGCCGAAATCCTGAAGATTCTCATCGCTCGCGCTTATGCCTCGTTCAAGACCGAAAAGGTCTGCCGCGGTTCAATCAACGGCGAGATTCCGCGCTGGAACGATTCGGAGATTGGCGATATTGAGTTCTATAAGGCCGAAGTCGAGCCTCTTGTTAAGGAACTTACTGAATTAGGTAAGCGTCTTACAAAGGATATGGACGCCAAGGCCGTTATCGAGCTCGCGGAAGAGGCGCTTCCGCGTTGGCATAATATCGCTTTCGAAATTCAGCGTCGCCGCGCCCGCTGGCTTGAGCGAAAGGCTGTTCAGTAAGAGGAGGTTCGGGTAATGCAGTTTAAGTGGACGACCGTCTTTTCAAAAAGGAAACTTAATATGAAATGTTTTCGATACTCGTTGACGGCAGTTGCGTTTCTTCTTGCGGCGGTCGACACTTATGCGTTAAATATTGAAAACGCCGCATCCTTAATGGAAAAAGGCCACTACGCCGAGGCGTATGTGGCCTATACTAATATTATATTCGCGTCGGACAGCGCCGAGGTGACCGACGGCAACCGTGCGCAATCTCTCCTTGATGCGCCGAGGTGCTTGGCGAAACTTAAGCGCTTCGATGAGGCAGAGCCGTTGCTCGACAAAGCGATTTTGGAGCGCAAGGAGTTTGCCGTTCACGTCGCTTATTCGCAGGCGCTTGGGGAATTGCCGCATTACGGTAAAACGGTAAAGGGAGTATTTTCCAGAGTGAACGAGTGGGGACTACCTTACTCTTCTGTAGAGCATGATAGGGTTAAGCGCCTAAAGTGCTTAAAGGCGATTATGCCGAATTTGGCTAAACAGACAAAACTTCGGCAGCGTTGGTTCTGGAATGAAGTCGTCAACGCCCTCGAAATGAACGGTCGAAACAGGGGTGCCGCGTGGAAGCTTCTCGAATTGA
>JAGCJE010000130.1 GCA_017648225.1 Kiritimatiellia bacterium
CCGTTCTCTTCGAACGCGGCGAACGCCTTCAATATCGCGATCGAGTCGTCGATCTTACCGGCGGCGATCATGCCGCGCATAAAGATAAACGTGTCGCGCCCCCAATCGAGGAACCACGGATATCCCGCGATCACCGTCTTAAGGTCATCGCGCTTCACGATAAAAAGATCAAGCGACTTTTTAAGCGTATCAGGAACACTGAGAGATCTCGGAGAGACATCATCGCTGTCCGGGAAGATAAGCTTTTCGTCTCCGCGTCTCACGGCTCCGACGCCGACGGTTTCGCCGACGATCGTCACCGTCTCGCCGACCTTGAAATCGGCGGAAATCCAGCCGGGACTGAAAAGATCGCCCGAACCGTCCTGGCCGCGGCGCTCCTCTTCGATGTGTGAAACGTTGTAAACCCACTCCGGTTCATGATGATACTCGCCGCCGTCGACGCTCATTACGAAATCGCCGTCGTACGGATGGAACGCGAAGCCGCGCGGAGACGGAGATACGCTGCGCGGGAAAAGCTCTTCAAGACCCGTATAGGCCTTCGTCGTCGAATGGAAGCTGCGCCATTCAATATCGGGCCTGAAGACGACGCGGACCTGATCGCCGACGTCGCTCTCTCCCGCATCGCAGCGCGTCACTTTAAGCCGCGCGGCGTTATACCCTTTAGCGAGCGAAATTTCGAACACGAACGCCGTCGTCTTACCCATGCCGCATGGCATATTGAATTCCCAGCGGGCGGTCTCTCCGGCCGGATCGGCTACGAACTTTACGGTCGAGCGCACGTCGAACTCGCGCGTATAGCCTTCGCGCTGAAGCCAGCAGCGCATGCGCGTCCAGACATTAAGGCGGTCTGACGGGCAGTTTGCATTGGGATTAGCGGCGAGAATCGCATCGTACTGGCTCGCGATCACGCCCCAGCCGAGGCGCATCTGAGAGGCGGCTCCAGAGCCGTTCGAAAGAATAGTTCTGTAATCGGTATTGCGCCGCACCTCTTCACGGTTGAGCGATATGAGAGCGCGGGCGGCGGCGCCCGAAGGCGGAACAAGGAATTTAGAAACTGTTCTCGTCGCCTTTTTAGGCGTATATACGACCATTTTCAAATTGAGCGCACGGCACTTAGATCCGTCTCCCTCGTATGCGGGAGATTTAAATTCGGCAAAGTGCTCGCCCTTGGCGTAACGCGAAGCAGCGGCGCTGAGCGTGCGGCCCGTATGAGGATCGACGAGATGGTACCTGAAGTGGAATGGGGCAGAAACGCGCACGGTCTCACCTGCGGGCACAACGACCTCACGCTTTACATCACGCGGGAATTGCCAATGGAATTTAAAAGTATCCTGCTCTAAAATTTCTGGTGCACTCTCGGCATTGGCTTTCGCTAAAGCGGGTCCAATGAGACAGAGAACCTCTCCCGGATTGAGATCAAGAACTCCAAGCGCCGAAAACTTTCTGCCGGTAACAAGATCAAGAGCCTCCTTCGCCGAAAACTTCGTCGGATCCCATTCGACTTCCGCTCCGTTCGCGCAATCGAGGTTCGCGACCACAAGAAGTTTACGCGCACGAGGACCAGACTCGACGGAGGGCGTTCTTACGACGGCGAGAGTGTTGCCGCCGCCTTTAGTTACGACCTCAAGTTTGCAAGACCCGGAGAATGTCGGATCCGTATCAAGGATCAGATTGAGTTTCGAAATGAGATCGACCATATTCGACGGCGAGCCCCAGTTAAGGTCGTTCTTGCCGTGAACGTCGATCTTCTCTCGACAGAACCATTCGACGCCGTTGGCTATGCCCCACGCGCCTTGCCAGCTCAAAAGCGCCGCGAGCTGAACGCGCAGTTTAGCGTAGGTCTCGCCGCCCTTCGCAAGACGGTCGTTGTCGTGGGTTTCCGCGAAATGGACTAATGTTCCATATTTTTCGCTGCGCTCGATCGCGCCTGGAAGATACCACTCGAACTGATCACGATTATACGTCTGGAAAATCTCGGAATACGCCCAGTCAAGATTCGATTCAGCGAGAAGACGGTCTGTGACTTTTAATTCTCCACCCAATCCTTCAAGCATAAAGACAGTGTCGGGATATTCCTCGCGGACGCGGCAGACAATATATTCCCAAGTTTCAGCGGGAATCATGTAACCTGCGTCGCATCTGAAGCCGTCCACTCCGTTGCGGCACCAGAAGAGGAACACATCAGCCATATACGCTCTAAGCTCGGCGTTGGAATAGTCGAGCTCAACGAGATCGGCCCATTTTACTCCCCACGCGCCGGGCGAGATAAATTTACCGTCACTTTCGCGGTTGAACCACTCGGGATGATGGGTTTGAAGCGTCGAAGCCCAACCCGTATGATTAGCGGGCAGATCGACGAAAAAGAGACCTTTGCGCGAATGGACCGCGTCGATAAGTTCACGGAACTGATCTAAGGGTGTCGCGTACTCATCGAACTCGGCCATCGCCGGATCTACAGAATAGAAATCAAGCGACGCGAACGGGCAGCCGTACTCGCCCATCACGGCGTATGTCGTCGGAACAGGGAACGGCGGCAACGTCTGGCTCAAGCGGAAGCCCATCTTGTCCATGATGACGGGGAGCTTTCGCACGACTTCCCTGAACGAGCCGAACTGACGCGGGAAGACGGTATAGATTGAATTACTCTTCCTTACAGTCTCGCTCTCGACTTTAATGTGGGTATTGCGCCCTTCGGGCCATTCGGGGACATTTGAGCCTTCGGGGAAGAAACACGCCTTGCCTGAAAAAATTCCAACTTCCTCGAGCGCGATATCGGCTTTGAAAACGCCGGGCTTCACCTCGGCAAGCGGGATGTCTGTCCAGGCGCGAGCCATGGGAGTGACGCCGCTTTCAGTCTCGGCTATTATCTCGCGTCTGCGGATACCGGCGTTGCCGATATTGGTTCTGAATGCAGCGCGACCCTTGCGGGGACGGTCCAGCTCGAGCGTGACCGTAAGCTTGTCGCCGCGCCACTTTAAAATGAAATCATCAGGATTCGGTGTCTGTCTCATACTTGAATATTATACCATAATTCAATCAATCAGAATGTATGAATTCAAATTGGAATCATTTTCCCATTTGCCTCACAAATACAAAATGGGCTTATTGATCTACAATGCAGTCGACAACCATCGCGGCAAGAGCGAAGCCGAAGACAGCGCTAACCTGCACCAGGCTGCCGTACGCCCGCTTCTCTCCGACAGGCGGCGCATCTTCGGGCTTGAAGGGACTTTCACGTGAATAAACACACTGGAACTTCCTCGCCGGAAACTCACCCGTCTTACGGAAGCGCGATCTTAAAGACCTCGCAAGCGCGTCTCCCTTTACATCCCAAAACTCACCTTTCGTCACCGCGAACGGATCGCGCCTGAGCGCCGCGCCCATAGATGAAAAAAGGTGCGTACGCTCAAGCTTCGTCACGTGCAGTATCAGGTCGGCCTTGTCTTCAAGTGAATCTATCGCATCGACCACGCAGTCGTAAGTCTGAAGCGAAAAAGAGTCCGCCGTCCCGCAGGAATATCTCTCGCTCATTATCTCAAGCTTTAGATCGGGATTGATCTCCAAAAGCCGCTTTTCGAGCGCAACGACCTTGAGCTCGCCGACCGTCTTTGAGCCGGCCATTATCTGTCTGTTCACGTTCGATGGCGCGACACGGTCGGGATCTGCGATCAAGAGCGTACCGACGCCGGTTCTGACGAGCGCCTCGGCGCACCAGCCTCCTACACCTCCGACGCCGATTACCGCAACGCGGGAGTCGGCGAGCGACTTTACCGCCCTGACGCCGAGAGCCTGCTCCGTACGCGCGAACGCCGCCGCCGCGAATTCCTTTTCTGCCTTTTTTTTATCCACGACTTAATTTCCGAAACGGGTGCCGTTCATTCCCCAAAGCTCGCCCTTGAGAACGATCTTTTCGTCCTTTTCAGCCAGAATTACATCGATATAGGCGGTGGTTCCGGTCAAATAAATACGCAGTTTGAACGAACCGTCTTCCTGCATCGCGCCCGAAGTCATCGCCTTCTGCTCGCCGATTATCGCGCCGAGGGTTTCAGCCTTCTGATTATCGATGCGCATAACACCCTCGGTCCAACGTCCGACTCCGACGGGAATGTCGCTAAGTTCATTCTTCACCTTGAAAACGAGACGCAATTCGCCCGTTCCTTCTTTGCGGTATAGTTTCACGCTTTTTATACCGCGGGAGTTTTTCGCGGCTTCAATCTCCTTGCCCAGAAACTTTTCAACGCCTTTAATATCCCCCTTCACCGGCGCTATCTCAAGACCGGCTAGTCTCTTTTTAAGTTCCGCATAAACTTCAGGATTCTCGGGTAGCGCTCCATCTTTAAGTTCTTCTAAAATATAATCCCTTACCAGATTGATTTCTTTTTGCATATCGCCAAGCCCGGCGTTGACGGAAACAACGAGATTTACATCCTGATACACAAGCGTCAACTGCCCCGCCGCACCGTCCGCGCGATAACCGTTGTTGTGACAGCGCCAAAATTGAAAACCGTAGCCCTGCTGCCAGTCGCTTCCCTCTCCGAGAGCTCTTATACCTACGTTGCGCCATCCGCTGAACGTATGACGGGCCGTCGCAAGCTGAACCCATTGAGGATGGATTACATTTTCACCTCCCCAAACCCCGTTCTGAATATAACACAGTCCGAACCGCGCCATCTCGCGCGTCGTCATGTTCATACCCCACCCGCCGCAGGCGATATCCTGGGGCGAAACGGTCGACCAAGCCTTCTCGATGCCGATTTTTTTGAAAAATCTCTTATCAAGATAATCCATCAGCTTCTCGCCGGAACGCTTCTCGACAATGGCCGCAAGCATGTAAGTCGCATCCGAATCATACTTGAAGCCGCACCCGGGCTTCGTCTGAAGCTCCTTCTCCATAAAGGTACGGCCCCAATCGCCGAAGGTATGCACCTTATGATCCCACTTCGCGCCGACGTTCATCGTAAGCAAATCTCTCACTCGCATCGACTTCAGATTATCGGTCACGTTCGTAGGAGTCAACTCGGGAAAAATCTCCATCACCCTCTCATCGAGATCGAGTTTACCCTCTTCAACAAGAAAACCAATCGCCGTAGACGTAAAGCTCTTTGAATGCGAATAGAGCATATGCGTCTCTTCGAGCGTATTGAACGGCTTCCAACTGCCCTCGGCGATCGTCTTTCCGTTGCGGACGATCACAAACCCATGGAGCGCGCCGGAGCCGTTCCATGCGGCGAACGACTTCTCGCACGCGTCGATCCACTTCAAAACGGCGCGACTTGAAATACCTTGAGATTCAGGAGTCGCGTATTCCATTTCAACAGCCTTTGCCGAAATCATAAAACCGCAGGCCAAAAATGACGAAAGCGTTGCAGTAGTAAAGAATTTTGTTTTCATAACGATATTATAATCTTTTAGATAGTGATATTCGGGAAAAACTTAAATCGACCAGCCGCCGATACCAAAGGCTCGGCATACTTCAGAGACAAGAATCGACAGAACCAGAAGCGGCGCGATGAACTTTACCATCACGATGTAGAAGTACTTGAATCCGACCGCCCCGCCGTGACGCTGACATTCGGCGAGTATGCGC
>JAGCJE010000015.1 GCA_017648225.1 Kiritimatiellia bacterium
GTTCGCGACCCATCCTCCGTTCCAGATCGACGGCAACCTCGGTATGGTCGCGGCGGTCTGCGAAATTCTGCTCGAGAAATCTATTCCCGCAGATTGGAAGGGCGGAAGCGTAAAAGGCCTTCGCACGCGCGAGGGGAAGACGGTCGATTTCAGCTGGTAAGTTCAGAAAGGGGACTCTCCCCGTTGTTTCTAAATAAATAAATCAAACAGCGAAAAGTCGGGTTTACTGTTCGCTGTTTGAAATTGTAAGGCTTAAACGCCGCGCGCTTCCATGATCGTGCGGATCTCGTCTGGGTTGATGCCGACCATCGCTTCGCCGAGACCTGAAGAGAGTTCCGCGAGCATTTCTGGATTCTGCCAGTTCGCAACGGCCTTGACGATCGCCGCCGCACGCTTTGCGGGGTCTCCGCTTTTGAAGATTCCCGAGCCGACGAAAACGCCTTCGGCGCCGAGTTCCATCATGAGCGCGGCGTCCGCAGGAGTCGCGACTCCGCCCGCCGAGAAATTGACTACGGGAAGACGTCCGTCGGCATGGACCTTCTGAACGAGATCGAGAGGCGCGGCGAGTTTCTTGGCCGCGTCGTAAAGTTCATCTTCTCTCAGGCCGGTGAGCCAGCGGATTTCCTGCTCGATCTTGCGCAGGTGCCTTACCGCCTGGACGACGTCGCCCGTTCCGGCCTCGCCTTTTGTGCGGAGCATCATCGCTCCTTCGCCGGCGCGACGGAGGGCCTCGCCGAGATCGCGTGCGCCGCAAACGAAGGGAACGGCGAATTTGCGCTTGTCGACGTGAAGCGTATCGTCGGCGGGTGAAAGCACCTCGCTCTCATCGATCATGTCGATACCGATAGCCTCGAGAATACGCGCTTCGACGATGTGACCGATGCGACATTTGGCCATGACGGGAATCTTAACCGCTTCCTGGATTGAGCGGATCATGCCGGGGTCGCTCATACGGCTTACGCCGCCCGCCGCTCGGATATCCGCGGGGACGCGCTCAAGGGCCATGACGGCGCATGCGCCTGCGTCTTCAGCTATCTTAGCCTGATCGGGCGTGGTAACATCCATGATTACTCCGCCCTTGAGAGTTTCCGCGAGGAGGCGGTTTGGGGTTTTGCCTTTCATTATATCGTCCTTTCTCATGTTGATACGATTGACTGATAGTTTATCACTATGGTAGAATCAATACATTCTCAAAATTGTATGGATTACAAAATATGCCGATAAACGATTTTTCCCTGCATCCTCTTAGTTGGCAGCCCGATCCCGCTTTACTTACGCGCCCTCGTTATCTGTCGCTCGCTTCGTCTTTAGAGCGCGCGATAACCTCTGGAGTGCTTCCCCCGGGGACGTGTCTTCCCCCGCAGCGCGAACTCGCCGATTGGCTGGACATGAATTTCACCACCGTGACGAGAGCATACGATATCTGCCGCGAACGCGGCCTTGTTTACGGTGTTACGGGGCGCGGCACGTTCGTCGCGCCTTTGCCGGGGAGAATGGATTTCGTGAACACTTCCGTTATCGATTTAAGCGCCGTTCAGGGGTTCCCTGAATTGAGTTCGCGCTTTCTGATCGAGACCGCGCGCGATGTGATGAACCGCGATTATACGCGAGATCTTTTTTCCTACAGCGAACGTTCGGGAGCCGCGCGTCACAGATCGGCAGGAGCATTCTGGATATCTCGCCTTGGATGTGAAGTCAGTCTTGAAGAGACTGTGGTATTTCCGGGCGTTCACAGCGCGCTTGTAACGATAATGCTCGCGTTTTTCGGAATTGGAGATGCGCTTGCCGTGGATGAATTTACATACGGAAACTTAATTGAAGCCGCCCGTCTCGTGCGTGTCCGCCTCGTTCCGATAGAAGGAGACGGCGAGGGGATGCTGCCGGACGCTTTGAGGAAAGCTGCTGAGCGTGAACGTATCAAAGGCGTTTTTTTGATGCCGACATGCGCCAATCCGACAACTGTTACGATGTCGAGGCGTCGGAAGGATGAGCTCTCAAGGGTAATATCGGAATGCGGAATCTTTGTTTTGGAGGATGACGCGACGCTCGTGCCTGACGGGACGGGAACTTTTTTGGGGAGACTCCCCGAACAGACTTTTTATATGACGGGCGCGACGCGTTTTCTCGCCCCGGGTCTTCGCGTCGCTTTCGCCGTGACGCCTAAGCGGCATTTAAAAGAATTGATGAGCGCCCATCACCGTCTGACCATCAAGGCGAGCGCGTTGGATACGGAAATCATGAGCGAACTGATTTTGAGCGGCCGCGCCGAAAAGCTTATCGATCTAAAAATACGACGGGCGAAGGAAATGAACGCGGTGTTTGAAAAAACGTTTCCGAGGGAGCGACGGGCGGCGAAGGATGTACCTTTTTTCCGTACGGTTGAACTGTCGTCCTCGAAGCGGAACGGGCCCGATATCGAACGGGAGCTTCTCGAGGCGGGTGTGCGCGTCTGTCATTCATGCCGTTTTACCAGCCGCAAAAAACCGTCACGTTCATTTCTGCGCCTATCGCTCAGTTCGGTTGCTTCGAAAGAAGAATTGAATAATGCGCTAAAAGTAGTTAAAGGGTATGTTCATGCTGAAGATTACTGATGTATTTTGTTTTTTGAGGTGTCGCAAAGTAAAAGTCGTGCCACGGCATGGTGCGATTTTGGTATAATAGTAAGACTATGTCAGAAAATATCAGAGTCAGATTCGCGCCGTCTCCGACGGGCAAGGTTCATATCGGCAATATCCGTGCCGCCATCTACAATTGGCTTTACGCTCGCCATACCGGCGGAAAATTTCTTCTTCGTGTCGAGGATACGGATCTCGAGCGTTCGACGCCCGAGGCGATTCAGGCGCTTTTGGAATGTATGCAGTGGCTCGGGCTCGATTATGACGAGGATGCCTTTTATCAGACAAAGAACAAGCCGCGTCACATGGAGGCCGTCGAGAAGCTTCTCGCCTCCGGCCACGCCTACAGGTGCGAGCGCACGTCGCGCGACGGCAAGACGGGCGAAGTTATAATGTTCAAGATGCCTACCGAGGGCGTTATTGAGTTCGATGACATCGTCAAGGGCAAGATGTCCAAAAAGGCCGAGGATATCCAGGATTTCGCGATCGTCCGCTCCGACGGCTCGCCCATCTTTCATATCGCCAACGTCGTTGATGACATCGATCAGGGCGTCACCCACATCATCCGCGGCGACGATCACGTGGAGAATACGTTTAAGCATATCTGCATGTTCAAGGCGCTCGGCGCTCCCGTTCCGAAATACGGTCATCTTTCGATGATCGTAAATCAGCAGGGCAAGCCCTATTCGAAGCGCGACGGCGCGGCTTTCGTAGGCGAGTTCAGAGATCAGGGGTATCTGCCCGACGCGCTTTTCAACTATCTTCTCCTTTTGGGCTGGAACCCCGGTGATGACCGTGAGGTTCTCACGAAGAGCGAAATGATTGAGCTGTTTGATCTCGCCAAGGTTCACGTAACCGCCGCGAAGTTCGACATGAAGAAACTTCAGTGGATGAACGGCGAATACATCAAGCGCATGCCCAAGGACGTTTTCACCTCGGAGCTCGTCCGCCGCATCAACGAGGCTGGCATGACGATTCCCGAAGGCTACGATACCGACTATCTCGTCGACCAGCTTCAGATCAGGACTAAATTCCTGAATGATATTCCCGCCGCCTGCAGATGCTTTTTCAGCGATGAGTTTGAGATGGACGAGAAGGCTGTCGAAAAGCGTCTTAAAAAGGAAGGCGTAAAGGCTCTTCTCGTTGATCTCGTCGAGCGCTTTAAGAATGCGCCCGATTGGAAAGCCCCCGCGCTTGAAAACCTCGTAAAGGAACTTTCGCAAGGAAACGGTATGGGCCCGTGGGTCCACCCGATCCGCGTGGCCGTTTCAGGTCGGGGCGAAGGTATTGGACTTTTTGAGATGCTTCAGCTTCTCGGTCGCGAGAAAACGATCGCGCGCCTCAGCAGCGTGGCGGAGAAATACGCGCTGTGAAAACGCTCCTCGTAGGATATAAGGCTGCCGATCTTTTTGAGCGCGGCAAGCACGGTAAGAAGTTTACCGCGAAGTGGATTGACGGGGATGTTCTCTGTCACACGCTCGATATCTACCATCGCCACGCCATCGAGAAAACGCATCATATCCGCGCGGTATGTTCGCCTCATCTGCCTGAAGGTCCCTGGGATCTTATAAAATTCAAGACAGGGCCTAAACTTATGTCGGGCGAGCTTTCGCTTGATATGCTTCAGGAGATTCATCGTCTCAAGCCAGCGAAGTTCGAGCTGGAGTTTATCGGCAAGGAGCGCGACAGGAACGAGCTTCTTTCCAAAATCCGCGACGATCCCGACCGCGTGCGCGACTTTAGCGCGAAGTGGCCGGCGAGCGTTCCGGGCGGAGATAAACTTATGTTCACGAGCTACCCCGGGTGTTTTTGCCACAGACGTCTCGACGAGGGCGGTCTCGCTCTCGCGGAAGTAATCTCCCGCGACCTCACCTCTCATCCCTCATCCCCCATCCCTCATCCCTCATCCCCAAAACTCTTAGACATGGGCTGCGGCTGCGGACTTGTCGGCTTTCTCGTTAAGAGCGTCGTTAAGGATATTTCGCTCGTCATGGTCGATTCCCATTCGCGGGCCGTCGAGGCTGCCAACCTGAACGCGACGAATTTCAATATGCCGGCCGAGGTGATTCTCGCGGATAACGGGACGCCCGCGCGTATGGACGGAACGTTCGACGTTTTCGCGGGAAATCCCCCGTATTATTCCGATTACAGGATAGCCGAAGTCTTTCTCGAGACGGCAAAAAGGGCGCTTAAGCCGGGCGGCTTGTGTTATACGGTCGTAAAGAACGACGCGGGCTTAAGGCCTGTTCAAGAGCGTTATTTCCCTAATGTCGAAGTCATCCGCCGCCGCGGGTACTGCGTTTTAAAGTCGGTTAAAGCGCAGGTTTAAAGAATTGACTTTCAGATAAAAAAAGGTATATAATTATCTGTAATAATGGAGGTAACCATGTCTGAAGATTTGCAGGGACTGTTAGAAAAGATCAACCGTGACGGTGTCGAGAAAGCCGAAGCTAAGGCTGCCGAAATAATTGCCGACGCCAAGGCCAAGGCCGCCGAAATCGTCAAGACCGCCAAGGAAGAGGCTGAGCGCATGAAGGCTGAGGCCAAGACTGTCGCCGACGATTTCGCCGCGCGCGCGGACGAGACGGTAAAGCAGGCCGCGCGCGACACGGTTCTTAAAGTCCGCGAGGCGATCACCGCCCTTCTTGAAGGGGTGCTCGCGAAGAATGTCGAGAAAGCCCTCGCTGATGAGACGGTAGCCGTTCAACTGGCCGGTGAAGCGGTAAAGGACCTTACCGGAAGAGTCGAAATCGCCGCCGCCGAAAAGCTCGCCGCCTCACTTAAGGCCCAGCTCGCCGCCAAGGGCGAAATCTCCATCGTTACCGACGAGAATATCTATTCCGGCTTTTCGGTCAAGATTGACGGCGGACGCGTCGAGCACGCGTTCACCGCAGAAGTTGTCGCCGAGGAACTTTCGAAGCGTCTTCGTCCTGAACTTGCCAGGCTTCTGAAATGACGATCGACTACATAGTCGCGAGCCTTCCGGCGCTCGTTTTCGATCAGCCGCCCGCTATTTCGTGGGCGAAGTTCGTCTCGCTCTGCGCCGACGCGGGCAGGGAGATCGACGGACTTACGGGAGAAAAATGGGCCGATCTCGAAACACAGCTCAAAAACGCCGTCGCCGTGGCGCGCGGCGGAGCGAAATGGGTGCGTCCCGCCGAAGGCTGCTCCGTGTATTGGCGTACGAAAGTCGCTCACGCGTTTCAGGAGAAGGATGTCGCGAAGCGTGACGAGCTTCTTGACAGAATCTGGTGGGACGCCGCCGAAGAATTGACCGATCTTACCTCTCCTCTCGGCGCGGGTGCGCTCGCGACATACGCGGTGAGATTGAAAATAGCCCTTAAACGCGCGAAGATTTCTGCAGAAGCCGGCTCGGCCGCGTTCGACAGGCTGACGGCTGAAACTAAAATTTCATTTTAAAAATCAAAGAGAGTCCAACAATGACCACAACCGGAAAGATTGTAGCGGTAAACGGAAACATGACCTCCGTCGCGTTTGACGGAGCCGTAGCCCAGAACGAAGTCGGTTACATCGTTCTCGGCGAGAAGCGACTCATGGCCGAGATAGTTCGTGTCCGCGGCACCGTCTGCGACATGCAGGTGTTCGATGCGACGACGGATCTGATGGTGGGCGACAAGGTCGAGTTTTCTGGAGAACTTCTCGCCGCCGAACTCGGACCCGGCATGCTCGCCCAGGTTTACGACGGACTTCAGAATCCTCTTTCCGAACTTGCGAAGGAGGCGGCGAAAATTTCTGCTGACGCCGAGTACTTTCTTCAGCGCGGCATATATCTGCCTGGCCTTCCCCGCGACAAAAAATGGGATTGGCATCCGACGGCGAAGATAGGAGAGCGCGTTTCGGCCGGCGATGTTCTCGGCTGGGTCACCGAAGGAATTTTCGACAACAAGACGATGCCTGGTCATAAGATTATGGTGCCTTTTGCGTTTCGCGGCTCGTTCACGGTTAAAGAACTCGCCCCCGAGGGCGATTACACCGTTGTTGAAGACATCGCGACGCTGACTGACTCAAACGGGAAAGACGTTAAAGTCCAGATGCTCCAGCGCTGGCCCGTAAAGGTACCGATCAAGTGCTTCGTCGAGCGTCTCGCCCCTACAGAAACGCTTGAGACGACGGTGCGCACGATCGACACGTTCTTCCCCGTAGCCGTCGGCGGCACATACTGTATTCCCGGCCCCTTCGGCGCGGGCAAGACCGTTCTTCAGCAGACGACCGCGCGTTACGCGAAGGTAGATATCGTGATTTCCGCCGCGTGCGGCGAACGCGCGGGCGAGGTCGTCGAAACTCTGAAGGAATTTCCCGAGATCGTCGACCCGAAGACGGGTCAGTCGCTCATGAAGCGCACGATCATCATCTGTAATACATCTTCGATGCCGGTCGCCTCGCGTGAAGCGTCGGTTTACACGGCGGTTACGCTCGCCGAATATTTCCGTCAGCAGGGTCTTAACGTTCTCGTTCTCGCAGATTCGACTTCCCGCTGGGCACAGGCGATGCGTGAACTTTCGGGCCGCCTCGAGGAGATTCCCGGTGAAGAAGCGTTCCCCGCCTATCTTGAAAGCCGTATCGCCGCGTTCTACGAGCGTGCCGGCCGCGTTAAGCTTAAAAACGGCGACATCGGCTCGGTTACGATCGGCGGAACGGTTTCTCCCGCAGGCGGCAACTTCGACGAGCCTGTGACTCAGGCGACACTTAAGGTCGTCGGCGGCTTCCACGGCCTTTCGCGCGCGCGTTCCGACGCCCGCCGCTATCCCGCGATTGATCCGCTCGACAGCTGGAGCAAGTACAACTCTGTCATCGACCAGGGCCGCGTCGAGAAGGCCCGCGCAGTTCTCCGCAAGGGCAATGAAATCGGTCAGATGATGAAGGTTGTCGGCGAAGAGGGTACTTCGCTCGAAGACTTTACGACTTATCTCAAGGGCGAGTTCCTCGATGCCGTCTATCTTCAGCAGAACGCGTTTTCGGATGCCGACGCCTCCACGCCCGTCGAGCGCCAGAAGGTTATGTTCGACATGATGGAGAAGGTTCTTGCGACCGAGTTCGAATTCCCCGAAAAGGATGCGACGCGCAAGTTCATGCTCGCTCTTCAGCAGGCGTTCATCGACTGGAACGACAAACCCTTCGGTTCCGAAGAGTTCGAGTCGGCGAAGGCCGAGCTCTTGAGGAAGATCGACGAGGCTTCCGACGGCAAGTGATTACGTGCCGATAAGGCCCGTCAGATCAAATGAAAGTCGAACCCGTCAATCTTCAGCGAAGGTTGGCGGGTTTTCGGCAATCTGCAGATGATTTTGGTATAATTCACAACATAAAAGGAGATAAAACATGAAAACCGCAGTATTGATGTCTTCAGTACTTTTTGTCGTTTCATCGGCGTTTGCCAGATTGCCGTTCGTTAACGGCGACCGAATCGCTTTTCTCGGAGATTCAATAACTCAATGCGGTTCAGACGATCCGCGCGGCTGGGTGAATATTCTCGAGTCCCGCGTCAGGAAAGAGGTCGATGAAGTCGCGTTCATTCATGCGGGCATCGGTGGGAATACGAGTGCCGATATGCTTAAGCGCATCAACGCCGACGTTATCCGCCGCAAGCCTACGTGGGTCTTTTTCTCGTGCGGGGTGAACGATTCGCCCAATCCTGCCGCGGACAATCCGGGGGTCCCGCTTGACAAGTATGTCAAAAACGTCTCGACCATTTTCGACAAGCTCGACAAAACCGGCGCGAAAATAGTCGTTCTCTCGCAGACTCCGGTTATGGAGGACGACCCCAACTATGGCGCGAATATAAATCTCGTATCGTACAACGCGGAACTTAAACGCATGGCTTTGGAGCGCAAGTATATTTATCTCGATCCGGGCGCCGCCATCCGCAAGGCGATTGCCGAAAAGAAGGATCCCAAAAAGAGAACGCTTACGTGGGACGGCACACACCTTAACCATCGCGGCAACGCGATTTTTGCAGACGTGGTTCTTAAGGGGCTCGAACGGGAATAGTATCGCATGACCGGTAATTTCAAGGTAGACGGGCGAAAGATTTCGCTTCTCGGGTACGGGGCAATGCGAATGCCCACGGTTGACGGCGGCCACGCGAACGGCTGGGCGCGCGGCGCCTCCAACGCCGAAATCGACCAAAAGCGTCTCAACGAGCAGATCAAATATATGCTCGACAACGGCGTCAATTATTTCGATACGTCGCCGGCCTACTGCCGCGGACTTTCGGAGGGTTGTCTCGGAAAGGCTCTCAAGGCGAGCGGGTATAAGCGCGAAGACTATATCATCGCGACAAAGCTTTCGAATTTCTCGCCTGCGCAGTACCCCCTTGAAAAATGCAAAGAGATGTTCGAGAAGTCGCTAAAGGAACTGCAGACCGATTATATCGACAATTATCTTCTGCATTCGGTCGGCAACGGCGACTTCAAGACGTTCTCTAAACGCTATCTTGAGAACGGGGCGCTGGACTGGTGCGTCGAACTGCGCAAATCGGGGCGGATAAAAAATCTCGGGTTTTCGTTTCACGGAGACCCGAAGGTTTTTGAGTGGTGCATGCAGAATCATGACA
>JAGCJE010000131.1 GCA_017648225.1 Kiritimatiellia bacterium
AACGGAGACGCGCTATAGGAGCTGAGATAACGAGGAATGTAAGTTTGGTATCGTGTGCTGTAAACACGCTTTGTGCGACGCGACGAACTCCTACAGCATGACATGTGCGGCGGAGATTGCTGCCGCCAGCCGAGCGGACGCTTTTCAGATGTGGCGATTTGCGCTGGACTGCGACCCGAAGACGTACTCGTGTACGTCGAGCGGTCGCAAGAACGTGCAAATCGCCCATATCAAAAGGTGAGCACGGTTGCAGCAACATCCGCCGCGATATGAAAAGTCACAGCAAGAACATGGAGTAATAAGATTATGGTTATTACTGTAGTACAGACGAGGAATCGCTTTTTCAGATTTTTAGACGATAAAACATCAGTTCTACACAATGAAATCAGGTATACAACAAAATTCAGCCCTATAAACTGGGGATATTCCAGCGCAATCCATCCTTTCAATTCATTTACCGCCTGAACGCGAGCATCGCGTAAATGGTCGCGGTAACGCAGACCGGCGCGATGTAGATCGCGGTAACGGCCATGGCCCAGCCGGGGACTCCCACGGGGAGGAGAATGGCGCAGACGGTGAAAAGCGATACCGTATAGGCAATCTGCCCGGCCATGATGGTTTTC
The DNA here is from genome assembly GCA_017648225.1 of Kiritimatiellia bacterium. Taxonomy (GTDB): domain Bacteria; phylum Verrucomicrobiota; class Kiritimatiellia; order RFP12; family UBA1067; genus UBA1067. Next base: position 624 of record JAGCJE010000131.1, read on the forward strand.
GGACGCTTCGCCAGAACCGCGAGCCCCTCGACGCGGGCGCGGATCGTCTGCACGACGGTGATAAGCGAATAAAGTCCGACGGCGAGCCGCGCCGTATCGACGATACGCGGCGGGACGTTCTGATACGACCCGAAGTACCACGCTCCGATAATCGGAGTCGAAAACGCGAGCGGAACCACGCCCAAAAGAAGCCCCGCTACGACGGAATACGCGAGAAGCCGCCTGTCGCCGGCATACTCGGGCGGAAACTTTATCGCAACCGTCTGCATCCTGAGCGCGGCATACGCCACGGGATTGGCGACGCCGAGCGTGACGTAATGGATCGCGAGCATATCTTTCGGATCGACCGTTCTTCCGACGAAGGCGGCGATCGCGACCGGGGAGAGCATCAGAAGAAAGCCGCCGAGCGAAAGCGGAAGCGTGAAGCGGAACTGCTCGAGAGTAAGCCGGGGGATGTTCGGAAGCGGCTGCGCGTTTTCTGTCTTCGGCCTGTTGGGCAGCCTCGCGACATAAGGCCGCGCAAAAAGCCAAGTCGCGACAAGCTCCACCCCGACGCCGAACGTCAGCGCCGCGAGGCCCCACCACGGTCCGACAAGCCCAAGCTTCGGGAAACAGACGGCGAGCGCAAAAGTCACGACAAGTCGGATCAGCGTTGCATAGTTCGCCTTCGCGCTGTCTAGATTGTTGAAAAGAACGACCATCGGGACGTTGCGCAGAAAGAAAAGTCCGTTCATCACGGTGGCGAAGAGAAGCGTGCGCGACGCTATATGGGCAAGCTCAGCGGGAAGATTGAAAAGCCCGGAAAATATCCAGCCCGAAAAAGGCGGCATCGCAACGATGCACTGAACGGCCAGAAGCGCCGCCATCATAAGCGCGTTGAGACGTTTGAAAGCGACGTAGCCCATCCACGTCTTCGCGAAAACGAGCCCGGTCGTGATAAGTCCGCCGCCGATAGCGCCGATCATGAACATAACCATCTGACCCTGGCTGAAGGCCGTAAGCGCATCCACGCCGTGTTGCCCGTGCGTAACAATTCCTGCGACGAGCGGATACGCGAGCGACTGCGAAAACCCCTGCAGCAGCAGAGGGATATAAAAGCGCGTGACGCTCCCTACGCCGAATTTCGAATATCCCGCTTCGTCAGATCGCATATCAGAAATTCTACGGACGCTTCATGATGTCATTCAGACGTTTTTTAAGCGTGATGACAAGCTGAGGATTTTTCGCCGCGACGTCGTTCGTCTCTCCCGGATCGTCAGCGAGATTGAAAAGCTTTGACGAACCCTTTTTAGGACAAATAAGCTTCCAGTCGCCAGACCTGAAGCCTATCGGCCCCCATCCTGGCTGTTCGACGAGCTCCTTACGGCCTACGGAAGAGCCGCCTATCATGACATTCTCAAGATTTACGGAATCGAGCATGGATCCGTCCGGGACATCGACGCCGAGAATCGCCGCGAGAGTGCGCGAAATGTCCGTCTGCGATAAAAGCGCCGACGAGACACTCCCGGGCTTAACCTGACCAGGCCAGGATACGATCAACGGGACGCGCGTTCCACCCTCGTAACAGCCGTATTTCCTACCGCTGAACGGATGTGTGGGATTGACGCCTTCCCACGCCGCTCTGGCGCCGTCCTCATAACCGTCGGAAATCCGAGGCCCGTTATCGCTTGTGAAAATGAAGAGCGTGTCGTCATAACCGTATTTCTTAAGGCTCGCTCTGATCTGACCGAGCGCGTCATCCATCTCGACAATCTGATCACCTCTTATTCCGAGATCGGTCTTTCCCTTAAAACGACTGTGCGGATCGCGAGGCACGTGCACATCGCTCGTGCAGAAATATAGAAAGACGTTCTCGCCAGCCGATTCCTTCAGAAAGAGATCGGCCTCACGGCAGAGCGTATCGCTGATATCCTGATCATTCCAGCAGGCTGACTTTCCGCCGCGCATGTGGCCGATGCGCGAAATGCCGTCGATTATCGTTTTATCGTGCTGAGTGTCGCTCGGATGAGCCCACGCCTTGAGCTTTTCAGGATTCGTCCGCGCCGTAATCTCACCGTCCCATTTTTTAGGCGCATTGTCATACGATATTTCTATGGGATCTTTAGGATCCAGACCGACAACCTCGCCGTTGCGGAGAAACACACAAGGCACCCTGTCGGCCGTGGCCGCTAGAATGAATGAATAATCGAACCCGACCTCGTTCGGGCCAGGACTTATTTTCCTGTTCCAGTCGGTAGGCTCGCCGCCGCGCCCCAGGCCGAGATGCCATTTGCCGATTACCCCGGTACGGTAGCCCGAGCGGCGCATCATCTCGGGCAACGTCAGTTTACCCTCACCAGGAAGAGGCAGAATAAGTTTGGCGTCGCCGTCAAGAATCGTGGTACCCGGCCGCCTGAAGGCGTAATCACCCGTCAACAGGGAATAACGGCTCGGAGTACAGACAGACGTCGGACTGTGAGCATCGGTAAAACGGCATCCTTCAGCGGCGAGTTTATCGAGATTCGGACACGGAACACGTTTCTGACCGTATGTAGACGTGTCCGCGTAACCGAGATCGTCCACATAGAAAACAACTACCGCTTTCGGTTTGCGGCGACCGGAAACGGCACCGAACGACGGTGCGACTGCAACAGCCGACAGAAGCGCCAAAAAATTGCGTCGATTGATCATATTGATTTTAATGAGATGAAAAACGTTTGTGTCAGATCTACAGGGAAAGCCTTGAAATCGCATGTTTAAATTTTTCGATATTATAGCATTTTCAATATATTGTGTGTACCATCCGCAAAATTTGGTATACTTTCAAACAACAATCAACTTTGCTTATAAAAACAGAAATGAAAAATATTCTAATCCTGCAATTTAAAGGATGGCGCTTGCCTGAAGTCGCATGGTTGACTTTTTCCATAGCATCTATCACCGCACTCTCAATCTACTGGGGCGACACAACCATCGGAATTATCGCAGCCGTTACCGGGATGGCCTACACAGTTCTCGCAGGCAAAGGCAAAGTTTCATGTTTTCTTTTTGGAATTGTAAATACTCCACTTTACGCCTATATTGCATTCAAGTCCGGATACTACGGAGACTTCGCCCTGAACGCGTATTACTTCGCAATGATGTTCCCCGGGCTTGCCGCATGGCTTAAAAACACATCAACCGACTGCGAAGAAGGAATAAAACGCACAAAACTTTCAAATAAAAACCGTCTGATACTGACCGTTTCATGTATTGCGGGAATAATCCCGTTATGGGCGGCTCTCCATTTTCTCGGCGGAGCGAGGCCTTTCTGCGATTCGGCGACAAACGTATTATCCATAGCGGCGATGATACTGACGGTACGCAGAGCGATCGAGGAGTGGATCTTATGGATAATCGTCAACGCGATCGAAGTCTTTATGTGGTACAAAGCGTGGTCCGCCGGAAACGGTTCGATTTCAATTCTCCTCATGTGGCTTTTGTTCCTCGTCAACGGAATCTACCTGTTGTCGCTGTGGATTCGAATAGACAGGAAAAAAATCGCTCGACGCCGTTGGTAGCGACGATGATATCGCCGAACTTTAAAGCCAACGCCAAAAATCAAACTTCTCCCTCTTTTTCCTTCACTTTTCACACCAGGGGGACAGTATCCTCGCCCTCTTAAAACGACTGGCTTTCTCGATCACGACCACGACCTCGTCACGCTTAAGAAAACCGTAACGGTGTATTAAGAGAGAGAGTGATGCGCCTCCGGCGCGGTACACGAAAGTTGAGTTAGTGACGAATCGCGCAAATGCGCGATTGAAGCGCCGCCGTGCGCTTGTGGTTTGACGCGTTGCGTCACCACCTCGCCCTTCGTCGCTTCACCCTATCGGGTTTCGTCACTTAACTCAAACACGAAAGCGGCACTTCGTGCCGACACAAAAAGGAGAGAAGAAAAAGCAACATTGGAGTTACTGAGTACATTCTGTCGAAGACTTGTTGGCTAAGAGGTACGAGGTTTAGAAGTTTAGGTGAAGTCAAAAGATGAAGGTGAACAATGGATATTAATCCTCTGCGCTTCGCTTTAGATGAAGTGCGACAGAACTGAAATAAACGAGCTTAGCTAATCATCGCAAACACGAAGTAGATGTGAAAGCATTAGCATAAGATTGGCAAAGAATAAAAACCTTGACCATCCTGTGCCCTTCCTTTTGCAATCTACTTCGTAAGGCTATGAATGGTGTAAGATGGTACACGTCACAAACTAAGCGAAGCGCTAAAATTAAAGTTCCACTGTTCAACTTCGACTCTCGACTTCGACTATCTCGCAATGCCAAAGTGGCACAAATAGGTCTGACCGTTTTGTGCCAAAATTGACAAAGTTCGTAGATTGTACTCAGTCTCTCAAATGTTGCACCTTTCGTGTTTTTTCGTGACCCCGTAGGGGTTTCGTGTCTGAGGCGAGTGACGAAACCCGATAGGGTGAAGCGAGGACGATCGCGGCTTAACCGCCGCGTTAGCGGGGCTCGCGATTATAGCGAGCCAAGCCGAGCGTAAGCGAGAGCCGAGCAACGCGAAGCGTTAAGCCGCAAGCGAGCGGAATCGATTCAATCGTGCGAATGCACGATTCGTCACCGACTCAGCTTTCGTGGTCGCGCGTCAAGCGCCATTAAGCAACGCGCAAAATCTACCAATTCCATTCTCCAACTCCAAACTCCAACTAAATAAAAAGAAAGGAAAAAACTATGTTCTTAAACATCGACTGGAAAGGCCTATTAAAGGCCATACTAAAAGCGGCTCTACCCTTCTTACTCGGCGGGGCTATCGGCGTAACTGCGAGCGGTTGCAGCTCTCTCCAAACGCCGCGAGCTAAAACTCAGACCTCCGCGATTTACGCGTTCGGGCTACCTGCAATCGTCGTCACCCACGACGCTACCCAAAATGCCGACTACTCCGGCGGCGACACGAACGAAACGATGCAGAGTAATAAGTAGGGTAATGGGAAGTGAGAGGTGCGCACCTCCAGAATAAAAGGTGCGTGCCTTTATAAAAGACTCTGTTCGCTATTATCACGCTCAAAAAAATTCAAGCGCCAACCCTCGTGGCCATGCTCAAACGCATACATGCCAGAATGTTGATTCGGCTTCGTTCTATCAACTAAGATCATAGCAAACCTATCATACAAAACGTCTATTGGACCAGCTACAACTACATACCCAACTTTTAAAATATCATTCATCAACTCACGCTTGATTTCCGCTGGCACAAGAAGATTTCTCAGCTGAGAGCGAAACTCATTTCTGGCAGCACGCAATGACTTGGCAATCATCGTCGACTCGACATTTAAGTCTGTATTGCCATCTTTCCAATACTTTATTAATAATACAAATCGCTCATCATTCCCTATTTCACAAGCTAATTTTCTTTTTTTCATTTTTAGTGCTCCTTTTGAGATATTATATCATATTTTGCAAAAATCGTCACTAAAAATAAAAATAACGCAACTTCTAAGATCTAACTGCTACTCCAAAAGCCTATCCCGATGCCAAGCAAGATATTTCTCTCGTTTTTCACTTAACTGAGTTAATCGAGCACTCTTTTTAATCCCAAGAAGCGCTAATTCTTTCCAACTTATTGAATTCGATTTTAGCAATCTACCTGACGAATCAAAACTAATAAGCTTTCTATCAAATGCCGCGTCATAATTCTTCGCCAATAAAAGCACATTTTCTGGATCAAGTCGCTCCTCGTTCGTGGAATACTTCCAATCCTTAATATGACTTACAATCAACATTGAGTCTATCTTAAGTCCAGTAACACAACAACAACCGCTCTTGCTTACCACTAAATTGCGAAGCTCTCGCTGCCCTTCTCGTTGTAAAACCTCCCGAGCCTTAACAGTCCTTTTTATAGTTCTTAACCGCTCCTCAGCTTCTTCTGGCGACAAAAGGAAATTGCGAGGTTTATCAGATTTATACCCCGACTTATCATGTATCATCGTCTCTTCTAAGGAAATAAATTTTGAACTTTCATAATGATTTAAATCCATTTCCGTCAACCCAGATAAAGAACACAACTCTTTTATTTTGTCTTCATCTGAAATATTAGCAAGCGTAGTTATTGAAAATCGGATTGAGGTTTTCACCTCGCCCTTCCACAACCAGTTAACTGAGCGAACCTGCTTAGATTCTTTACGCTTTTCATCAAACCTGTAATCTCCAGTCACAACTCCGGCTCCAGCGAGAGTAAATAACCCCCGCCTTACAAAAACTACATCTCCAGGAGACATCTCATCCCTAAATTTAAGCAAATATTGAGCATTGCCGACACCACTCGTCACTGAATAATATTTACGCATTTTCGCTGCTATCTTAGCGATATTCGAACCGTATTGAGAAAGATCACCCAGTCTATCTTGACCTAATCCCATAACTCCATCACGAATATCCGCCTCAAAATCCCAACTCTCTCGAATATTACGACCAGGAGTATAAATCCAATAACGTCTCTTACTCGCTTCTTGCAGCAATTCAATCATCGCATTCCCTTCGCTATCATTAAATTCAAATAAGCTGCCTTGAAATCTACTTCGCACCATGCTAGCATTTTTTAAAACGGGGTGCTTTTTAAAAATTTCCCGAGGAATCCCAGGATTAATATCTTTTATCTTAACAAAGCGGATATGCTCACCAATATCTTCACCTTTAAACTTCTTTTTTGTCAATGCATGAGAACACTGAAGTAACGCACAAACAGCACTTTTACTTCCGTTGCCTGTAGCATAGCCAACTATTAAATCACCCTTTTTTATATTTAAAAAAGCCGAAGGAATCCTCCTTAGCCTTCCATTGTCATTATACCTAGTATACTGATGCTCAGAACCTATCTTTAAACTCGACAAATCCCAATAATCCGTATTAGCCGTCATCCACCAGATTTTTTTACAAGCATTAAAATCAACTTTCATTACAAACGTCCTTTCTGCGCATTATAAATCCGAGGGACCCCATTGGTGGGGTAAAAGTGGTGGGGTGAAATCATTTTACACCCCTCCGTTCTTTGGAAGTTATCAGACTTTTTATAATCATCCATCTTCATCACTGCCAATTATACCACTTTAACGCATAAAATAAAAGCGCGGCATTCTCGGAGACTAAAAGTCGTACAATTAAATGACTCAAACTGAAAATCTGGATTATCAAGAAGGTAACAGGAGATAAAATGGTGATTCATACATATTTTGCGTAGGGCGGGAAGTGTCACGAATGAGGAGTGAGGTTTTGTAAGCGTATATCACCATATTGTTAAGCGAAGCGCAGGAGTTAAAAATTCCATATAAACCTCAATTTTAGCGGAGGTGGATTAAGCGGAGGTCTTCGAGTGAGACTCGCGGAGGATTGTAGCCGTAAGAGAAGCATCGTACGCAACCAGAGACGTTGTTATGGCATCCCCTAAGTAAGCGTTCTAACTTGTCTTGATTGAAA